>JAGPCN010000148.1 GCA_018058035.1 Fuscovulum sp. | reverse complement strand
CCGCCAGCAGCTCGCGCCAGCCACCCTGGCTTTCCAGGCTGGTCACGTCCACCGTTTCGGCGTTGAAGCTGATGCGCGTGGCACGCAGCCCCGCGACGGTCTCGAACTGACCGTCCCCGGTCTGGTCAATCTTGATCAGAAGGTCCTTGCCGGCCTGAACTGCCATGGCTCATCTCCTTGGGAAGGGATTGGAATTCGACCCTTTGGGGCCGTCAAAGCTCGATTCTCGCGCGGAAGGTCATGTCGATCCTCCGCACTTCGCCTTCGTCGATCCGGCGGGCACTGGCCCGCAGGAACAACAGGCTGACCAGTTGGCCGCGCGCCAGCACCAGATTGGCACCGACCAGCGCGTCCGAGATGTTTGCCGCGATGGTCTTGGTCGCCAGAAAGCCGGTCCCGTCCGAGATCACCGAGACCGCGACAAGGTGTTCGGCCCCGGCCCCGGTCTTGTCGGATGCATCCCGCACCTCCTCGGGGCCGACCAGCACGAAGGTGCCGGCCGGGCTGGGTGGCACGGCATCATAGATCGCCACACCGGCCAGCGACGGCGTGCCGGAAAGCCTTTGGTACACGGCCGTCTGCAGGGCCGCGGCTGCGCCATAGCTCATTTCGGGGCCTCCTCGCGGCAAAAGCAGGTCAGGTAGCGCCCGGCCGGATCGCGCTCGGTCACCGCCAGGATCGTGAAGATCCGGGGCCCCTCGCGAAACCTTTGTTCCGGCTTCGGGCGGCCCTGCGACCCCACCGGCGCCGCCCGCACCGTCACCCGATACGGGACCGAGCTCAGGGTCACTTCCTCGCCGGCGGGGTCGCGACCGGCACCCGCGACGATCTCGGCCCACAGGGTGGCCTGGCTTGCCCAGGTCATCACAAAGCCGCCGGCGCCGTCGGGCACGCGCGTCGCGGCCTCAAGCTCTAGCGCGCGGTTCAGGTGCGGAGCATTCATGTCCGCCCCTTTCCGCCCAGGATGCGGATCTGGCGCCACCGTTCCAGCAGGGTCACCACGCCAAAGGGCAGTCCGGCGCCGGCCGATCCGTCATCATGGCGATGCTCGTAGTATTCGGCCGCAAGCAAGAGCACCGCCTGTTGCAGGTCCGCCGGCACGTCGCCCCAGGCCGGGCCAAACCCGGCGTCGAATTCGATCACCGCCTGGCCATCGCTGGGGACCGGCGGCAGGACCGATCCGTTGCCGGCCAGCTTGGGCCGGTGCAGGTCACTGACCAGCCGCCAGGACGTTCCCGGCAACACCGTCTCGCCCCCGACCTCATCGACCAGCTTGACGCTGACCACAGCGCTGACCGGGGCGATGGGCAGGGGCACCTCGGACGGGTCGCGCCAGTCCTCCAGCGTCCAGCGGAACCGGCGCCGGATCAGCGCCTTGGCGATGCGCCCCTCGATCGCGGCCATGGCAGCGCGGAGATAGCTTTCCAGAAGGGCATCCTGTCCGGTCGGCAGCGGAAACCCCGCCCCCAGCCGCAGGTGATCCTTCAAGGCATCCACCGGCAGGGCCGCCTGGGGCACTGCCGTCACTTCGGTCAACATCATCTCGTCTCTCCGATGCCGCGAAATCCAGATGGCCGGACGCGCGCCTCTCCCGCTCCGCTCGGTCGGAAGGGGGAGCAGCTAGACGGAACGGAAGTTCCGGCGCGCGCCCGTATCCCGACCCCCGAAGGGGCCGGGATCGGTTTGGTCCCTTACGAGACGGCGACCTTCAGCAGTTTGATCGCGGCATAGTCGGTGATGTCGCCGCCCACGCGCTTGGTCGCGTAGAACAGGACGTGCGGCTTGGCCGAGAAGGGATCGCGCAGGATGCGCAGGTCCGGGCGCTCGGCGATGGTGTAGCCCGCGTTGAAGTCACCGAAAGCGATCGGGTAGGTGTTGGCGCCGACGTCGGGCATGTCCTCGCAGATCAGCACCGGATAGCCCATCAGCTGCGGCGGCTGGCCCGATTGCAGGCTGTCGCCCCACATGAAGCGGCCGTCGGCATCCTTCATCTTGCGCACCGCGCCGGCGGTCTTCGAGTTCATCACGAAGGCGCCGTTGGCGCGATAGTCGGCACCCAGGGCATAGACCAGGTTCACGATGCAGTCGCTCGAGTTGGTCGGCGCAAAGTCGGCCGCCGCGCCCGTCGGCACATAGCCCAGGCTGCCCCAGGTCCAGGACGCATTCGCCACCTTGGCCGGCAGCAGGATGCCCTTGGGCTTGTCCACGCCGTCGCCGTTGACGAAGGCGCTGGCCTCGGCACGGATGAAGCGGGTGGCGATCTTGCTGGCAAGCCAGCCTTCGACGTCAAAGGCGCTGTCGTCCAGCAGGCGTTGGCTGGCCTTGGGCATCGCCGCCAGTTCGTGCAGCTTGATCGAGATGCGCTCGATCGTCGGCGTCGAGGATTCGGTCGTCGAGGCGGTCTCGGTCGCCCAGCCCGAGCCGACCTCGCTGCGGTCGACCAGCACGTCGAACGACACCGCGTCGACCTGCGCCACGTTGGCCACCGCCCGCAAGGACGAGGTCGAGGTCAGCATCGACCGGATCGTGTCGGCGGTCTGCGGATCGACCAGATAGCCGCCGTCCGCGGCGACCGCGGTCGACAGCGCCTTACCCTCCAGCGTCAGGCCGCGCAGGCCGTCGTCATCGCCCGTCCGCAGATAGGCGTTGAACGCCTTCTTGTGCGGGGCTTCCAGTTCCACCGCAGCCGAAAGGGCCGGGCGGCCGTAGGTCATGGTTTTCCGATCCAGCATGGTCAGTCGCTCTTCCTGATGTTGCAGCGCTTGTTTCACTTCGTCCTGAAAGCCGTTGAACTCTTTCAGGAAACCGGTCATCGCGGCCTTCACTTCCGCGGCCGGAGACACGGTTGTCTGGTGGGCCCGGGACAAACCTTCCCCGGCCCGAGCCTCTCTCTCGGTCATCGTCGTCACCTCTTTTCGATGAAAAGGCCCGGGCGCTATCCGCGCTTGGCCAGGCTCCGGCGCGCGTCCTCGAAGACGCTGGCCAGTTCGCGGAAGACGTCGGAAACCGTGTCCGATTTCGCCGTCACCCGCGCTTCGGGAAGCATGGGGAATGTCACCAGCGACACTTCCCACAGCTCCAGCTCCTGCAAGAGGCGCCGCCCCTTGCCGTCGCGTTCCGCCTTGACGGTGCGGTAGCCGATCGACAGCCCGTCGATCGCCCCGGCCGTCAGCAGGGCCGCCGCCTCGCGACCCTTTTCCACCTCGGTCAGGATGCGGCCCTTGACCCACAGGCCCTGGCCGTCCTCGCGCACCTCGTCCCAGATGCCGATAGGCTGGGTCGGGTCGTGCTGCCACAGCATCTTGACCCGCTCGCCCTTGGTCGACAGCCGTGCCAGCGAGGCCGCGTAGGCCCCCTTCTGCACCACGTCGCCGCCCTGGTCCTTCAGGCCGAACAGCGAGGCATAGCCCGCCACCACGCGGCCGTCGGTTACCGTCAGGCCGGCCTCCGGGCGGTGGTACTTCCGCTCGGGCGCTCCATAGCTTTCCATCATCGCCTCACCTCATTGCCGCTTTGATCAGGGCCTCGGCGCCCTGCGCCAAAAGGAACGCCGCAACCCCGTAAACCCCCAGCCAGATGCGCTTTTCCAGCCGCTCCAGCACCGCGTCGATCTGGCCCAGCCGATATTCCAGCGCGGCCCAGCGTTCCTCCATCACGCGCTCGTTCGCCTCGATCCGGGCATGCGCCGCATCGAAGCTGTCGAACAGGAAGCGCGATCCGCCGCCTTCCTTGCGCGTGCTCATTCCTCCTCCGACAACCTTGGCAGGCCCAGGATCATCCGCTTTTCGGCCATGGTCAGGAAATCGGCGGCGCCAACCCTCGCCCATTGCTGGTCGCGTTCCGCCGCCAGCGCGGGGATCTGGTCCAGGTCGGGCTTCAGTTCCACCGCTTCGCCGGTGAACTGGGCCAGCCAGTGCGACAGGCTGGCCAGCACCCGCGCCGCCAGCGGCAGCACGGTCAGCCGGTAGAAAGCCCGGTTGGCCTCCTGGTAATTCGCATAGGTCGCGTCGCCGGGAATGCCCATCAGCATCGGCGGCACGCCGAAGGCAATGGCGATCTCGCGCGCGGCCGACAGCTTGGTTTCGTGGAACTCCATGTCGGAGGGGCTGAACCCCATCGGCTTCCAGTCCAGCCCGCCCTCCAGCAGCATCGGCCGCCCGGCATTGCGCGCGCCCTGGTGGTGCGTCTCGATCTCGGTCACCAGCCGGTCATACTGGTCGGGCGTCAGGTTCGACGCACCGTCCGCGCCCTTGTAGACGATCGCGCCCGAGGGCCGCGCCGCATTGTCCAACAACGCCTTCGACCAGGACGAAGCGCTGTTGTGGACGTCGATCGCCACCGCCGCCGCCTGCAAGGGCGACAGGCCGTAGTGGTCGTCGGTCGGGTGGAACGACTTGATGTGACAGATCGGGCTCAGGCCCTCGGACACCGGAAAACGATGTGTCCGCCCGCCGACCGCATAGTCATAGGCAACTGGCCAGCCGTCCGGCCCCGGCACCAGCGCCATCCGGTCCGAGCGCAGGACATGCAGCTCGGACGGCACCCGGTCCGGCCCCGGCACCGCCTCGACATAGGCGTTGCCGCTGAGCAGCAGAAAGCCGTAGATCGCCTCCAAGAGCTCGGCCCGGCCCTGGCCCGCATTCGGCCGGGCGATCAGTGCCAGCACCGGATGGATGTCATAGCGCCGCTCGGAATCCTGCGCGACGACCGGCAGCGCTGCCGCCGCCTCGGCGATCAGCCGCACCGCCCGGAACCCGACCGGATTGCCCTGGAACCCGGTCTTGGCCAGCGATACCGCATCGCGCGGACTCCACGCCACGCGGCCCGAGCTGCCCCAGGCCATCACCCGCCCCGTGGCGCTGGCCTTCTTTTCCGCCGGCGCGGGCATCTCCGCCCGGTCGGCACGCTTCAGGAAATCGAACACCTCAGCCGCTCCTTTTGTGCTTGTCCCCGGGCAAAGCCCGACTGCCCCCCGGCCGCGCCTGCGGCCCTGGGCAAAGGTCGTGATCCTTGGTCGTCTACAGCGTCCGCAGCCCCGGTCGACCCAGCTTGCCGGTCGGGTCGACCATCAGCTCGGTCAGCGCCCAGACCAGCGCGTCCAGCCGGTCGGGGCTGCCCTGCCCCTGCCAGCCGGTGCGCGCCATCTTCATCATTTGCGCCTCCAGCGCCGACAGGCCGCGGGCATGGGCCACCCGGCCCTGTTCATACAGCGCCGCCACCGGCTCGGCCCGCAGCATCTTGGCCCGCGTCGCCCGCACCTCGCGGAACGGCACCAGCGGGTCGATCTGCCGGACCACGCCCTGCACCATGTCGCCGCCCTGGTTGACCTCGACCACCATCCGCTCGGCGCCGAACTCCTCCATCGCGGCCAGGGCCGCCCGCGCCCATCCATCGGGCGAGGCGCCCTGGACCGAACGGTCCGCCAGCACCACCGCGCGCCACTGTGCCGGGTTGCCACGGGTGTCGGCGCCCACGACCACGATGCCGCATTCGTCCGAGGTCTTGGTTGCCGTCACAGGCGGGTCCACCGCCACCACCACCCGGTTCGGGTGTGGCGGATCCTGGTCCTGGGCGCGGTCGATCATCGCGGGCGACCACAGCGCGTCGGGCAGATCCTCGACGATCTCGCCCAGCAACTCCTGCCGCCCGATCAGCGTGCCGCCGAACCGCGCCTCCACCTCGGCCAGGTAGCTGGCCGCCAGATGGGCGCGGTTCGCCTCGGTCGGGGCATGCGTCGACACCGTCGTCTCGGCCTTCAGGATCGCCTTCAGCGTATCGACGTTGCGCGGCGTCGTCGTCACCACCTGCTGCGGGTTCTGACCCAGCCGAAGCCCGAACTGCAACTGGTCCCAGGTCTTTTGCGCCTTGGGCCATTTCGCCAGTTCGTCCGCCCAGGCGGCATCGAACTGCGGGCCCCGCAGCGCCTCGGGATCATGCGCCGAGAACAGCTGCGCCCTGGCGCCATTCGGCCATTCCAGGATATTGCGGCTGGCGATCCACTTCGGCCGGCGGTCGGGCGGCGAACAGGCCAGGATGCCGCTTTCACCCAGCACCATGACCTCGCGGCCCTGGTCCAGCGTCTCGGCCACCAGCGCCACCCGGCGGGCGCGGCCGGGGTCACCGGGCTTTGCGCCCTCGACCTGCGACCGCACCCATTCGGCCCCGGCGCGCGTCTTGCCCGCGCCGCGACCGCCCATGATGACCCAGGTCTTCCAGTCGCCCCCGGGCGGCAGCTGATGCGGCAGCGCCCAGAATTCGAACATCCAGGGCAGCGCCAAGAGCGCGTTCTCGGAAAGCCCGGACAGGAACCCGTCAATCTCCTCTTGCGTCGCGGAGGCAAGCCAGCCGGCGCCCGACTTCGTCGCGGGCCGCATCGAGATCGAGCTCTGCGCCGGTTCCGACAGACCCGGCAACCTGTTTGCGGAGTGCTTCGACATGTGCCCTTTCCTGGATCAGCATCCTGCCAAGCTCGCGAAGTTCCTTGACAGCGGTCTTGGCTGCCTTGATCTCTTCGACCTGCCCGGCCTTGATTGCGGCGATCAGCGCCCGAAGGTCGACGATCGCTTCTCTGTAAAGATCTTCGGTGAACCCCAGCACATCGTCCGGAATTCCCTCACCCTCAGTGAACCTGATGGTCATTCCCGCCCGCCCGCCTTTCGTGCCAGTTCCGCACGAGAGAAATGCAAAGGCGGCTCGGGGTCGCCCCCCGGCCGCCTCTCGACACTTCTTCTAGCATGCCACAGGTATTACATCGGACCGCGCGCCGGGTCAAGCGAAAAATCCAGCAACACCAATACGTTAGCCGAACGCTTCGGTAACCTTTCGTTAACCTGAGCGCCGGACGGCCGTCTGCGTCAGTCGCTGCCCCCCTCGGCCGCCTCCAGCGCACGCAGCTTTTCGACGTTGGCGTTATGCTCCTCCAGTGTCGCGGCAAAGACATGTCCGTCGGCCGGGTTCAGCGTCTTGGCGACGAAGAACACATAGTCGCTTTGCGCCGGGTTCAGCGCGGCCCGGATCGCCTCTTCGCCCGGGTTGGCAATCGGCGTCGGCGGCAGCCCGTCGATCACATAGGTGTTGTAGGGCGTCTCGCGGCGCAGCTCGCTTTGCCGCAGGCCGCGGCCCAGCGTCCCCTCGCCCTTGGTGATGCCGTAGATCACCGTCGGGTCGGTCTGCAGCTTCATCCCGGCGTTCAGGCGGTTGATGAAGACGCTGGCGACCAGCGCACGTTCCTCGGCGATGCCGGTCTCCTTCTCGACGATCGAGGCCATGATCATCGCCTTTTCCGGCGTGTCATAGGGCAGGTCGGCGGCCCGCTCGGGCCACAGCCGGGCCAGGATGTCGGTCTGCAGCGCCGTCATCTTGTCCAACAGCTCCTGCCGCGAGGCGCCCTTGGCCACCTCGAAGGTCTGCGGTGCCAGCGATCCCTCGGGCGGCACCGCGGCAATTTCGCCGGCCAGGAAGTCGGCCTTGCGCAAGCCCTCGACGATCTGCCAGCTGGTCGCGCCCTCGGCGATGGTGATGTTGTAGCGCATGTCCGGCTCGGCGGTGGCCGACAGGTATTCCGGCGGCGCCTCGGCGCCTGCGTCGAACTTGACCACCTCGACGAACTGCTGCGTATCGGGGTCCAACTCGCGCAGCACCACGTCGATGCTGGCCACCCCGATGCGGAAGTTCACCTCTTGCCCGCAGGTCGAGGCGCCGCCCGCTGTGATCGTGTCCAGCACCGCGGCCATCGAGGCACCGGGCTGGATCAGGTAGGACCCGAACTTCAGGTCCTGCGCCCGCCCCGAATAATCCGCGCCGATGCGGAAGATGCGCGCATCGCTGACCGCCCCGCGTTCCTCAAGGTTGCGGCTGACCCCGCTGAGACTGGCGCCGCTTTCGACCCGCAGACAGATCGTTGCGGCCAGCGGCCCGGGCTTGGTGAATTCGTTGCGGCCCCAGGCCACCAGGCCCGCCGCCGCCACCAGCAGCACGATGAACAGCGTCAGCGCGTTCGAGGCGATGCTTTTCCACATGCCTCAGCGAACCCGCCCCAGGACCAGGCTGGCGTTGGTGCCGCCGAAGCCGAAGCTGTTCGACAGCGCCACGTCGATCCGCCGCCGCACCGAGCGGTTCGGCGCCAGGTCCAGCCTGGGCTGCACCGCCGGGTTGTCCAGATTGATCGTCGGCGGCGCCACCTGGTCGCGGATCGCCAGCACGCAGAAGATGGCCTCGACCGCACCCGCCGCCCCCAGCAGATGCCCGATCGACGACTTGGTCGACGACATCGTCGCATTCGGCGCGTGATCGCCCAGCAGCCGCTCGACCGCGCCCAACTCGATGGTGTCGGCCATCGTGCTGGTGCCATGGGCGTTGATGTAGTCGATATCCGCCGACGTCAGGCCCGCCCGCTTCAGCGCGGCCGACATCGACCGGAACCCGCCGTCGCCATCCTCGCTGGGCGCGGTGATGTGATAGGCGTCGCCCGACAGGCCATAGCCCAGCACCTCGGCATAAATCTTCGCGCCGCGCGCGCGCGCATGTTCGTATTCCTCCAGCACCACCACGCCGGCGCCTTCGCCCATGACAAAGCCGTCGCGGTCGGCGTCATAGGGGCGGCTGGCCTTCTCCGGCTCATGCCCGCGCTTGGTCGACAGCGCCTTGCAGGCGTTGAACCCGGCGATCCCGATTTCCGAGATCGGGCTTTCCGTGCCGCCCGCCACCATCACGTCGGCATCGCCGATCATGATCAGCCGCGCCGCATCGCCGATGGCATGGGCGCCCGTGGAACAGGCCGTCACCACCGCATGGTTCGGCCCCTTGAAGCCGAACTTGATCGACACCTGACCCGAGACCAGGTTGATCAGCGCGCCGGGAATGAAAAAGGGCGACACCCGCTTCGGCCCCTTTTCCTTGATCAGGACCGCCGTTTCCGCAATCGAGCTCAACCCCCCGATGCCAGAGCCGATCATCACCCCGGTCCGCTCGCGGTCCTCGTCCGTCGCCGGCTCCCAGCCGCTGTCGCGCACCGCCTGGGTGGCAGCCGCAACGCCATAAAGGATGAAGTCATCGACCTTGCGGCGGTCTTTCGGCTCCATCCAGTCGTCGGGGTTGAAGGTGCCGTCGCTGCCATCCCCCATCGGGATCTCGCAGGCATAGGTGGTGACCACGTTCGAGGCGTCGAACCGCGTGATCGGCCCCGCGCCGGACTGCCCGGCCAGAAGGCGGCTCCAGGTTTCCTCCACCCCGCAGGCCAGCGGCGTGACCATTCCCAGACCCGTGACGACGACGCGGCGCATTCGGCTTCTCCCCAAGGCAAAGGCTTTCGGGCGGTGATACACGGCGCCCCTTGCGGGCGCAACCTTGGGGCCGGGCCAGGGGCGAACCGCCGCCAGAGCGGCCCCTCAGCCCTGCCGCGCCACGATGCCCATGACGCCCGCCAGCATCTGCGCCGCGACCATGGCGCCCAGCCCGTCGATGTCACGCTCGGGCATGAACTCGACCATGTCGAAGCCCGCGATCCGGGCCTTTTCGGCCACCCCGCCGATCAGCTCCAGCACCTGCCAGTAGCTCAGGCCCCCGGCCGTGCGCCCGATCACCGCGGGCATGACCGAGGGGTCCAGCGCGTCGACATCCAGGCAGACGATCACCTGCGCGCCCTCGGGGATCAGGTCGACCGCCCGCCAGACGCCATCGCGCGCCACCTCTCCGGCCGGCACGAAATCAACGCCCCAGTCCAGCGCATCCTGAAGGTCGGATTGCCGGGCCGAGCCGATGCCGCGGCAGCCGACCTGCACGATCCGCTCGACATGTCCCATCTCGCTGGCGCGGCGCATGGTGGACGACAGGCCCAGCCTTTCGCCGCCCACCTCATCGCGCCAGTCGATGTGGGCGTCGATCTGCAGGATGGTAAAGGTGCGGCCGCGCGCGCCATAGGCCTCAAGCATCGGGATCGGCAAGCTGTCGTCGCCACCGATCAGGAAGGGCACTCCGCCGCGGTCCAGCACCTGGCTGACCGCGCCGAAGATGCGGGCACGGTTTCCCGTCGGGTCGGCCTCGTCCTGAGGAAGGTCTCCGGCATCCACTGCATCCGTCGCGCCCGGAAAGACCGGCCCGCCGATATCGAAATTCACATGCGCCAGGTTCGCCGCATATGCCGCCCCCGCCGCGCGAATGGCCGCCGGCCCGCCCGCGCAATAGAACCCGACCGAAGGATAAGGCGTGCAGCCATCGGCCCCGATCAGCGCGATCTTCGCCGGCAGGCGCGACAGGTCGCGGCACCGAGGCAGGCCGATGAAGGTATCCACCGCGCCCGCACCGAACATCGTGCCCAATGCGCTGTTGCCCGTCATCTCGCCCGCCCTCCGTTCCACCGCCGCGGCCAGAATGGCCCCAGCGGATGGCACCGCGC
>JAGPCN010000147.1 GCA_018058035.1 Fuscovulum sp. | reverse complement strand
CCAGCAACACGGCGCCGCCGGTCGTCATCAGCGCGATCTGACCGTGTTCGCGTGGCACTTCGCGCACCGGAACCAGGCCCGAGATGCGGTCGACGATCTGCTGGCGCTGGTCCATCAGCGCCGAGACATCGCGCCCCGCACCGCTGAAGCTGCGGATCTGGGTGTTGATCTCGCGCACCTGGGTCAAGGCGCTGTTCAGGTCGCCCACGGCCGTGGCAATGGCGGTATCGGCGCGGGCACGTTCGTCCTGGACCGCGTCGCTGGCGCGGTTTAGCGTCAGCGCCAGAAGCCGGGCCGAATCGACGGCCGAGGCCAGCCGCGCCTCGGACTCCGGGCGGCTGGCGGCCTCCATCAGCGCGGTGTCCAGTGCGGCCACGCGCGCCGACAGCGAACCGGGATCCTCGGGCTGGCCGAAGATCTGCTCCATCCGCTGCAGGAAGGCCGCGCGCGCGTCGCGGTCGCCAGCGGCGGCCTGCGCGGCGCGGCGGTCGCCCATCAGGAACTGGTCGATCTGCCGCGTGACGCCCTTGACCTGCACGCCCTGGCCGGTACCGCCCAGCACATGCGCGCCCAGCGAAACTTCGCGCCGGGCATAGCCGGGCGTGGCGGCGTTGGCGACGTTGGACGAGACGATCTCGGCCTGGCGAGAGGTGGCCGAAAGCCCCGTCAGCGCGCTTGCAAGGGCCGAGGTGACGCTCATGGCCTATCAGCGCTTGATGTTGGTGGTTTCCTGCAGCATCTCGTCCACCGTCTGGATCACCTTGGCGTTGGACGAATAGGCACGCTGCGTCTGGATCAGGCTGGTCAATTCGGCGGCCACGTCGGTGGTCGATCCTTCCCTGGCATAGCCTTCGATCGACCCGGTCGGCCCGCTGCCCGCATCCCACAGGAAGAACGACCCCGAGTCGGGCGAGACCTGGTAGGTCTGGTTGCTTTTCGACAAGAGGCCGTTGGGGTTGGGCACGTCGACCAGCGGGATCTGGTACAGCCGGCGGGTAAAGCCGGTGTCATAGGTCGCGGTGATGTAGCCGTTCTGGTCCACCTCGACCGTGGTCAGGTTGCCGACCGGAGAGCCGTTCTTGGTGATCGACACCGGCGCGAAGCCGTCCGACAGCTGGGTCAGCCCGTTCGGATCGCCAAGCGCGCCGATGCCCACGCTGATCGGGCCGCCCGCCACCGTCAGGTCCAGCATGCCGGTGGCCGAATCATAGGCGCCGCCCGACACCACCGTCACCGAGGCCAGTGTGCCGCCTGCGGCGCGGCTGTCGTCGAAGGTCAGCGTGTATTCGCCCACCACCGCTCCGGCGCTGGCGCTGTCGCGGATCACCATGGTCCATTCGTTCGACGACCCCGTGGCCGGAACCGTGGGCGTGAAGGTGATGTCCAGCGATTCGGACGTGCCGAGGTTGCCGAAATATTCCACCGACAGAGGCAGCGTGGTGCCCGCGGCCCCCGCCTCGGTTCCCGTCGCGGGCAGGTTGACGCCCAGGCCCATCTCCGTCGTTGGGTCGCCCGCCGTCTGGTTGGAGTTGATGACGATGGGTTGCAGACCGCCGAGCGTGTCGCGCGGGAACACCGGGATGTTGCCGTCCGACGTGGCGGGCCAGCCCAGCAGGACAAGGCCCGAATCCGTCTTCAGCACCCCGTTCGAATCGGTGCGGAAGGCGCCCGTGGTCGTCATCAGCATCGGCGTGTCGCCCGCTGCATTGCCCAGGCTGACCTCGGGGATCACCGGCAGGAAGCCGCGGCCCGATACCGCCAGATCCAGCGGATGCGAGGTGCCGACCAGGGCCCCCCGCTCTTCGATCAGGCGGAAGGACGAGGCCCGCACACCGCCGGCAGAATAGACGCCGGAGCCGCGGGCATTGGTGATCACCATGTTGGAGAAGTCGGCAGCGGCCCGCTTGTAGCCGTAGGTGCCGGAGTTGGCGATGTTGTCGGAAATGGTTGCAAGCCGGGTCGCGTTCGCGTTCAACCCGGCCACGCCCGCGCTTAGGGACGAGGAAATGGTCATCGGGGGCACCTTTCTGCTGCTTGATCCCGTGTCTGGACCCCAAGCTGCCCGCTGCCGCTGAACAAACCCCTAACGGATGCAAATTTTACCTATTTCCACCGGCAGCCGGCTAGCGGTCGGCGCGCAGCAGGATGATCTCGATCCGGTTGTTGCGGATCGCCGAACTGTCGGCCGTCACCGGCTTGCGGTCGGCAAAGCCCGAGATGCGCTGCATCCGCCCGCCGTCCAGCCCCGCCGCCTCCAAGAGAAGGCGCATCCGTTGCGCGCGTTCGGCCGACAGGTCCCAGACCGGATTGGCCTTCAGCGTGACCGGATAGCTGCGCAGGTGGCCGTTCACCGCGATTTCGTTGGCGGTGATCGCCAGCGTGTCGGCCATGAGCTTGGCCAGCGCCAGCGTCACCGGAGACGGCTCGGCGGTGTCGTTCAGGAACAGCGGCGCCTCGTCCAGATCGTACAGCTCGATCACCAGGCCCTCGTCGGTGACCTTGGTGATCACGTGGCGCAACAGTTGTTCCATCGTGCGGCTTTCGCCGCCGCGGTCCATCAGCGCCTTTTCCACCGCGCGCAGGTCGGTCTGGCCTTCGTCGGCGCGCGTGTCCTCGGCCGAGCCGGACGAGGCGCCGGTTTCATTGGCGGTGCCTCCGGTGCCGGTCTTGACCTTGGTATTCTCGGAAAACATGCTGTCGCCGCCAAAGGCGCCGTCGCCCCCGCCCGAGATGCGGTTCACCGGCACGGTCGGATTGAAGTAATCCGACAGCCCCTTGCGCTGCTTTTCCGTCGTCGCGTTCAACAGCCACATCAGCAGGAAAAAGGCCATCATTGCGGTCACGAAGTCGGCATAGGCCACCTTCCATGCGCCGCCGTGGTGGCCACCGCCCCCCACAACCTTTTTCCGTTTGATGATGACTGGCGCGGCATTCCCTTGCCCGGCCATCCCCATCACCCGTCTTCACACCCACGGACAGGTCTACGCCTTCGCGGTGAATGCTGGCTTAAAGTCTGGCATCTTAGGCAAATCTCGTCGGTGACGCGCCGCGCCGCTTTCCCTTTCCGCCCGGCAGACTAGACTGCCCGGCACAGGAGAGACCCGATGATCCGCCTTGTCGTCAACGGAACGCCGCAGGATGTCGACCTGCCGCCCGACACGCCGCTTCTGTGGGCGCTGCGCGACGGGTTGGGCCTGACCGGCACCAAATACGGCTGCGGCGTCGCCGCCTGCGGCACTTGCACCGTGCTGGTCGATGGCCAGGCGGTGCGGTCGTGCCAGCTGGCCCTGGCCGATGTGGCGGGCCAGGTGACCACGATCGAGGGGCTGGGCGCCGCCGCGCTGCATCCGGTGCAGCAGGCCTGGATCGACCATCAGGTCGCGCAATGCGGCTATTGCCAGTCGGGACAGATCCTGCAGGCCGCGGCGCTGTTGCAGGCCAACCCGCGCCCGACAGACGCCGAGATCGCCGAGGCGATGGACGGCAACCTGTGTCGCTGCGGCACCTATCCGCGCATCCTGGCCGCGATCCGGGCGGCCAGCGCAGCGATGGCGGGCTGACATGGGCCGCCTGCGCACCATCGCCCGCCGCAGCTTTCTGATCGGGTCGGCCGCACTGGCTGGCGGGGTGGCCTTTGGCTGGTATCAGTACCGCAAGCCGATGCCCAACCCGATCGCGGGGCAGGGACTGGGGGCGCTGACTCCCTTCGTGCTGATCGACGGCCAGGGCGTGACGGTCGTCACCCCGCGGGCCGAGATGGGTCAGGGCGTCCACACCACCTTGGCCGCCCTGGTGGCCGAAGAACTGGACCTGGACTGGGCGCAGGTGAGTGTCATGCACGGGCCGGCGGGCAAGGCCTACTACAACAGCGCGCTCTTGCACGAAGGGGTGCCCTTTGCGCTGTCGGATGACAGCTGGATGGCGCGCACCGCCCGTGATGCCACCGACATTCCGGCGCGGCTTCTGGGGTTGCAGTTGACCGGCGGATCGACCTCGATTCGCGACGGGTTCGACCGGATGCGGCTGGCCGGAGCCACGGCGCGCGCCGCGCTGGTGCAGGCCGCCGCCCGCCGCCTGGGGGTTGAACCTGCCGCGCTGACCACCGAGGCAGGCGCCGTGATCGCCCCCGACGGCACCCGGGTGGACTATCGCGACCTGGCCGCCGACGCCGCCCTGGCCGAGCTGCCCGAGGCCCCCGCCCTGCGCCCGCGCGACCAGTGGCGCCTGCTGGGCCGCGCCCTGCCGCGCACCGACATGGCCGCCAAGTCCACCGGCGCCGCCCGCTATGCCTGCGACATCCGCCTGCCCGGCATGGTCTTCGCCTCGGTGCGCCGCTGCCCCGCCCCCGGTGGCACCCTGCGCAGCTTTGACCCGGCTGCCGCGCTGGCCCTTCCCGGTGTGCTGGACGTGATCGAGATGGACGGCGGCATCGCCGCCATCGCCCGCACCACCTGGGCCGCCTTTCAGGCGTTGGACGCCACGCAGGTCGACTGGGCCGATCCCATGGTCACCGCCACCGATGAACAGATCGCGGCGGACCTGACCTATGCCCTGACCGCCGACCCCGACTCGACCCCTCGCGACGATGGCGACGCCACCGCCGCCGACTTCGATGCCACCTACAGCGTGCCCCACCTGGCCCATGCCACGATGGAGCCGATGGGCGCCGCCGCCTGGTTGCAGGACGGGCGCCTTCAGCTCTGGGCCGGAACCCAGTTCCCCAGCATGGCCCGCAGCACCGCCGCCACCGCCGCCGGCCTGCCCGAAGAGGCGGTCGACATCCACACCGAATTCCTGGGCGGAGGCTTCGGCCGCCGGGCCGAGGTCGACTTCATCCGCCAGGCCGCGGCGCTGGCCCGCGCCCTGTCGCCCACCCCCGTCCTTTTGACCTGGAGCCGCGAGGAAGACACCGCGCAGGACACCTACCGCCCCGCCGCGATGGCCCGCGTCCGCGCCGCGCTGACCGATGGCCTTGTCTCGCATTTCCACCTGGCCACCGCCGCCGCCTCGATCACCGCCTCGATGGCCGGGCGGCTGGGCTTTCCGGCGATGGGCGCCGACAGCACCATCGTCCAGGCCGCGGGCGACCAGCCCTATGGCTTTGCCAACTACCGCGTCACCGGCCACCGGGCGCAGAACCGCCTGCCGGTGGGGTTCTGGCGCTCGGTCGGGGCCTCGCAGAACGCCTTCTTCCACGATTGCGCAGTGGACGAGCTGGCGCATCTGGCGGGCGACGATCCGCTGCTGTTCCGCATGCGCCAGATGATCGACCCTGCCGCCATCGCCGTCATGGAAGCCGTAGCCGAGGCCTCGGGCTGGGCCACCCCCGCGCCGCCCGGCCGCGCCCGGGGCATCGCCTTCTGCCAGTCCTTCGGCGTCCCCGTCGCCGAGGTGGTCGAGGTGCAGGACACCCCCGAAGGCATCCGCCTGACCGGCGCCTGGATCGCCGCCGACGTCGGCATCGCGCTGGACCCCGGCATCCTTGAGGCGCAGCTGTCCGGCGCCATGGTCTACGGCCTTTCGGCCGCGATGACCGGCGAGGTAACCTTTGCCGAAGACGGCCGCGCCCGGCAGGCGACGTTCTGGGATTTCGACCCGCTGCGGATGCGGCAATGCCCGCCGATCACCGTGCGCATCCTGGAAAGCGGTGGCCCGATCCGCGGCGCCGGCGAACCCGGCACGCCGCCCGCCGCCCCCGCGCTGGCCAACGCCCTCTTTGCCCTGACCGGACAGCGGCTGCGCGACCTGCCGCTGAACCGCGCCCTCCGCTTCGCGTGACCGCCGGGATGCGCCATCTGACCCTGCTTCTTCTGCTGGCGGCGCTGATGGGCGGGCTGGCCTTCCTGGCGCGACCCTCGCCCGCCACGTCGGCCTGTGCGGCCGCACCGTCGGCCGACTGCCTGGCCGATCTGGCGGTTCAGGCGGGGCTCAAGGACCGCTCTCCTCCGGCTTATATCCGCGACCTTGCCGTCCTTCCCATGATGGGCCGGTTCGACCAGGCGCAGGCCCTGCTGGATCACATGCGCAAGGCGCAAGAGGCCGCCGGCAGCACCGCGCCCGACTATGACGATCTGGCCGCGCATCGCATCGCGGCCTTTGTGCGTGGCGGCATGACGGCGGAACAGGCGCTGGCCCAGGTGCCCACGGCGCAGTACGGCGCGCTGTGGATCGCCGGGCTAGATCTGCTGGGCCGCAAACCCTATGGCCCCAACGCGCCGCCGCAGCCGGACCCCGACGCAACAACGCTGGCCGCCGTGGCCGGTCTGGCCGATGCCCTTGTCGGCATGGAATCCGGCCTCAACCCGCATGAACGAACCAGTGCCCTGGAATACGCCGCCGAACTGCGCGTTCTTCTGGGCGATGTGGCGGGCGCAAAGGCCGCCGTTGCCTTGATACCCCGGGATATCCCCGATCCCCTGCCTCTCAGCCAGACGCTGACGAAGGCCCTCGGCCCGGATGTCGCCCTGTCCTTGTGCCCGCCGCAGGGTGCTTGCCGCCCCTATGCCCTGCGCTTTGCCGCCGCTGCCGCGCCCCCCGAACAGGCCCGCGCCCTGCTGGGTCAGGCCTTCGACCTGGCCGCCGGTGCCCTTTACCCGGATGGCCACGCCATGCTGGAAGCCGTCGAAACCGCGCTGACCATCGGCCAGCCCGACCTGGCCCTGGTGCTGGCCCGCCGCATGGGACCGGTCTTTGCCGAACGCCCCGGCATCTTTCCGGTCTTCCCCCACCTCTACACCGCGCAGGCCCTGCTGGCCGCAGGCGCCCCGTTGGACGAGGTGCGCGCCAGCCTTGCCCGCGCCAGGGCCGAGGCACCGGGGGGCAGCCCCGACACGGTCGTCGGCGTGGGCGTCGTTTCCGGCCTGATCACCTGGTCCGGCAGCGGACTGGGGGCCGAAGCGCTGCACGCGCTGGCGCTGATCCACGCCAGGATGGGAGAGGTGGACCAGACCATTGCCCTGTTGGACGGGATCGCTCAGCCCGATTTCGCCTGGCAAGAGGTTCTGGCCGCCGATCTTCCGCCCGCCACGCTTGACCGGCTGCTGGCCGCCGCCGCGCAAGGCTTGTCGGCGGAAGAGTTCGCCCGCCGCCGTGCCTTGCTGGCCCGGAACGTCTATCTGTCCGAAGCCGCCACGCCCGAAACCCGCGCCTGGGCGCTGGCCTTGGCCCGCGCGGCCCTGGCCGAGGCGCCCATGCAGGGCGACCCTGCCCTTTTCACCTGCGAGGCGCTTGCGCAGCTGACCGCCCGTGCCGGCGATGCCGTGATGCTGCGGACCGCGCTGGATCACGCCGCCCGGCTGGCGCTGGATGCGGGCGACATGCCGTCGCTTCTGCATGCGGCAAGCCTGTGGCACGCCTTCGGCCCCCGACACGCCCCTTGACCCGCCGGCGGTCAGATCATCCGGATCGTGTCCTTGCCAACGGCCAGCATATAGCCCCGCCGGGCGATGGTCTTGACCAGCAGTTCGCTGACCAACTGGTTGCCCAGGGCATCTCGCAGCCGCTTGACCCGCGTCGCCCCGGCGGCCTCGTCGCAGTCCGCCTCGGACCGGCCGGAGATGACCGCCTCGATCTGCGCCCCGGTCAGCACCTCGTCATCCATCCGCGCCTCGGCCAGCACCGACAGCGTCTCCAGCGCCGCTTCGGTCAGCTGGAATTCCAGGTCGTTGATGTAGACCGCCCGCGCCTCGCGGCTGATCATCAGGCTGGCCACCTGGATGCCGCTGCGCTGGATCGCCGAGATCCGCCGGTTCAGCGCGATGATCGTCACCAGGAACACCAGTGCCGCCACCAGAAGCGCGGTCGAGAACACCAGCAGCACGAAGATCACGCTGCGATAGCTGGTCAGCACCTCGGAAAACGAGGTGCCGGATTGCGCCAGGATTTCCAATAGCTTGATCTCGGGCCCCGAGGTCAGGTCGTCGTTCTCGACAAAGATCCGCTCGACCCGGGCGTTGAAGGCGTTGGCGTCCGGCAGGTTCAGGAACAGGAACAGCGCCGCGCCGAACAGGATCAGCACGATCGCCCCGATGCCCAGGGCGACGACACGGTTGCCGGTCTTCAGGCTGTCAGTAACGGAGGAAATAGGCTCCGGCACTCGCTTTCCTTTCCTCAAGGCCCTCGGGTCCGAAGGTGGACAGAACGTTCAGCAAAGTCCAGCCATCCGCCGCCACGCGGGGGGCCAGCTCGGCCTCGGCCGCCTGGCGCGAGCAATTGGCGTCCGCCACCTGCGCCACGCCATAGTGCAGCTGCAACGGCGGTTCCTTCTTGGCCTTGTAGTCGGCATAGCAGTCGGCCTGCGCCGACCCGCCAAGGGCCAGCAGCACAAGCGCCGCAAGGGCTGGGGTCTTCATCGGGTCGCTCCCTGAGGGAAGAGGGCCTTGTCCATGCCGCAGATTGGCCGCCCGCGCCGCGATATTCAATATCGACGGCGCCGGAACCGCCCCGATGCGGCTGTTATCCCATAGCGGGGCGGCGATATTGCCTGTCCCGCCGCCCCGGCCGCAGCCTTGCCCCATGACCGGAACGCCCGGCCCGAACCCGGGCCCGGCCCGACAGATGGAGGCACGCATGACCGCAGGATCCCCGATCGAGACCGTCCGCATCGCCCGCCGCCCGCAGCCCGACCGGCGCCTGACGCCGCGGCGGCTGGCCACGCTGGTGACAGCGGGCGCCGTTGCGCTGTCGCTGGTGATGGCCGCCGCCCTGCCGGCCCGCGCCGCCGACCGCGACGACCTGGCCAAGGCGCTGATCGCCGCGCTGGTGATCGGCGCGATCATCCACGAGACGAAAAAGGATGATCCCCCCGCCCCTGCGCCCGCGCCGGAGCCCGTCCACCGCAAGACCCACAAGAAGCACTGGAAGGACCACGACCGCCGCGTGCCCGCCGTCTGCGCGCTGGAATTCGACGGCGAGCATCGCAACGTGACCGTCTACCCCGAACGCTGCCTGCGCCGCGAGGGGCTGGACCGCAACCTGCCTGTCCACTGCGCCCACGAGGCCCGCATCTTTGGCAAGTGGGACCGGATCTATGGCGAGCGCTGCCTGCGCGAGGCGGGCTTCGCGCTGCCGGGCGAGGACCACTGGCGCGACTGAACAGCCAGGCCGCGTGGTTTCAGGCGCGGCCCGGGGGCGCGGGCCCCGACGATCACCGCGCCCAACCTGAGGGGCGGAGGGCCGAGCAGCCTCCGCCCCTTTTCTGTCCGTGCAGGTCCCGGGGGGACCGGGGCGCACTTTCGGGGATGAAATTCACGTTTCAAGATATATATTCCGGGCATCCCCACCCGAACCGGGTGACCGCAGGAGAGCCGCCGGATGGAAACCGCCTTCACCCCCGTCCACAGCCTGATCGGCGGGGCCTGGATCGGCATCGCCTCGGTGCTGCTGATGCTGACGCTAGGCCGCATCATGGGCGCCACCGGCATTCTGGCCGGCGTCCTGGCGCCTGTCGGCCGCAGCGACCTGGCCTGGCGGCTGGCGCTGCTGGCGGGCATGGCGACCGGGCCGCTGGCGGTGCTGGCCTTGACCGGAAGCTGGCCCGAGGTTCAGGTGCCGACCAGCCGCACGGTGCTGGTAATCGGTGGCGTTCTGGTCGGCATCGGTGTCACCTTCGGGGCCGGCTGCACCTCGGGGCACGGGGTCTGCGGGCTGGCCCGGCTGTCGCCACGGTCGCTGGTGGCGACGCTGACCTTCATGCTGACGACGGGGATCACCGTCTACGTCGTCCGCCATGTGATCGGAGCCTGAACGATGAAACTGCTGACCACCTATCTGATCGGCGTGATCTTCGGCGCGGGCATCGCCCTTTCGGGCATGGGAAACCCGGCCAAGGTGCTGAATTTCTTCGACGTTGCGGGGTCTTGGGACCCCAGCCTGATCCTGGTGATGGGCGGCGCGCTGTCGGTCACCTTCGTCGGCTACCGCCTGGTGCTGGGCCGCACTGGCCCGATCTTTGCGCAAGGCTTCGCCCTGCCCTCCAGCCGGGTGATCGACCTGAAACTGGTCGGCGGCTCGGCGCTGTTCGGGGTGGGCTGGGGCATGACCGGCTTTTGCCCGGGCGGCGTGCTGCCGATGCTGGGCACCGGCCTGGCCGACGTGTTCCTGTTCGTCGCGGCGATGATGGCCGGGCTGGCGGCGGGCAAGGCGCTGCTGGGCCTGACGCTGCGCCCCGGCGCGGCGGACGTTCCGTTCAAGACCTGAAAAGGAGACCGAGATGTCCGGCTTTCCCGTCGACATGACCTGCCACCCCGAGGTGACGGCCTTCTTCGACCCGGCGACCAACACCATCAGCTATGTGGTGAAGGACCCCGCCTCGAACGCCTGCGCGGTGGTCGACAGCGTGATGGACATAGACTACGCGGCCGGGCGGATCACCCATGACAGCGCCGACCGGATCATCGACCATATCCGC
>JAGPCN010000365.1 GCA_018058035.1 Fuscovulum sp. | reverse complement strand
CGCCTGGTCAGCCTGATCGGCAACATCGCGCCCGACGGCTCGGCCAGTTTCTTCGACGTGGTGATGCGGCTGGCCGACAAGATCCACGCCGCGCATTACCCGATGCTGGTGCCGGTCATCAGCCCCACCGCCGAAGAGAACGCCGCCTTCCACGCCCTGCCCCCGGTGCGCCGTGTCGTCGACCTGGCAGAGCGCGCCGACGTGGTCTTTGTCGGCGTCGGCCAGATGTCGGACGATGCGCCGCTGCTGAAGGACGGCTTCGTCAGCCGCGCCGAACTGACCGAGATGCAGGCCGCCGGCGCCACTGGCGAGGTGGCCGGCTGGGTCTTCGATACCGAGGGCAATTACCTGGATGTCGGCACCAACCGCCGCACCGGCGGGGTGCGCGTGTCCCCGGGCCTGGACCGCCCCGCCATCGGCATCGCTGCGGGCGCATCCAAGGTTCCGGCCATTCGCGGCGCCCTGAAATCCCGTATCATCAACGGCTTGGTCACCGACGAGACCACCGCACGCGCCCTGTTGGGCCGCCCCTGACGGCTGCATCTGCGGCGGAATTGGGGGCTTGACGACTCGGCCCATGGTATGAGCATTTACTCATACAGCGATGATTTGCTCATACGCTTGAGGGAGGAACACTCATGACGCTTTCGCTCCGTGCCCTTTTGGGCGCGACGGTTTCGCTTACCCTTGCGGGTGCCGCGATGGCCGAAACCACCATCACCGTCGCCACCGTGAACAACGGCGACATGATCCGCATGCAGGGCCTGATGGACGACTTCAACGCCAAGCATCCCGACATCAAGGTCGAATGGGTGACGCTGGAAGAGAACGTCCTGCGCCAGAACGTCACGACCGATATCGCCACCGGCGGCGGCCAGTACGACGTGCTGACCATCGGCACCTACGAGGTTCCGATCTGGGGCAAGCAGGGCTGGCTGGTCAGCCTGAACGATCTGCCTGCCGAATATGACGTCGACGACCTGCTGCCCGCGATCCGTGGCGGCCTGACGGTGGACGGCAACCTGATGGCCGCGCCGTTCTATGGCGAAAGCTCGATGGTGATGTACCGCCGCGACCTGATGGAGGCCGCCGGCCTGTCCATGCCCGATGCGCCGACCTGGGCCGACATCGAAAAGGCCGCCGCCGCGATGACCAACCCGGACACAGGCGTCTATGGCGTCTGCCTGCGCGGCAAGGCTGGTTGGGGCGAGAACATGGCCTTCCTGACCGCCATGTCCAACAGCTTTGGCGCGCGCTGGTTCGATGAAAACTGGAACGCCCAGTTCGACCAGCCCGAGTGGAAGGCCACGCTGGACTTCTACCTGAACCTGATGACGAAATACGGCCCGCCCGGCGCCTCGAACAACGGCTTCAACGAGAACCTGACGCTGTTCCAGCAGGGCAAGTGCGGCATGTGGATCGACGCCACCGTCGCCGCCAGCTTTGTCACCGGCAAGGACAGCACCGTGGCCGACAAGGTGGGCTTCGCCCTGGCCCCCGACAATGGCCTGGGCAAGCGCGGCAACTGGCTTTGGGCCTGGAGCCTGGCGATCCCGTCGTCGTCGGATGCGCCGGATGCGGCCAAGACCTTCATCAACTGGGCCACGTCCAAGGACTATCTGGCGCTGGTCGCGTCCAAGGAAGGCTGGGCCAACGTGCCGCCGGGCACCCGCACCTCGCTGTATTCCAACGAGGAATACGCCAAGGTGCCGTTCGCCAAGATGACGCTGGACAGCATCAACTCGGCCGACCCGACCAACCCGACGGTCAAGCCGGTGCCTTATGTCGGCGTGCAGTTCGTGGCGATCCCGGAATTCCAGGGCCTGGGCACCACGGTGGGCGAGATCTTCTCGGCCGCGCTGGCCGGCCAGAAGACCGCCGACGAGGCGCTGGCCGAAGCGCAGGCCGCCGTCACCGACGAGATGAAGGCCGCGGGCTACATCCAGTAACCCCGGCAAAGACTCCCGGCGGGGCCGGCTCCCATCGGCCCTGCTGACTTCGGCTTGCGGCGGCATCTGCCCCCGCAAGCCGCCCTTCCGGCCCCCCGGTTCCCACCCCACCGCCCCCGAACCCGAGGCACCCCGATGTCAACCCAGTCCAGCCGCACTGCTGCCCGCCTGATGGTGGCGCCTTCGGTCGTCCTTCTGTTCGTCTGGATGGCCGTGCCCCTGGCCATGACGCTGTATTACTCCTTCCGGTTCTTCCGGCTGATGAACCCGGACCGGGCGCGGTGGGTCTGGTTCGACAACTACGCCTGGTTCCTGAACTCGCCCGATTTCTGGCTGGCGATGGGCAATACCCTGGCGCTGGTCGGTGGCGTCCTGTTCATCACCGTCACCCTGGGCATCCTGATCGCACTCTTGATCGACCAACCGGTCAAGGGTCAAGCCGCCCTGCGCATCCTGGTGATCGCGCCCTTCTTCGTGATGCCGCCGGTCGCCGCCTCGATCTGGGAAAACCTGTTCATGCACCCGCAGAACGGGTTGTTCGCGGCGCTGGCGCAGGGCTTTGGCGCGCAGCCGGTGCTGTTTCTGGAAAACCACCCGATGCTGTCGGTGATCGGCATCGTCAGTTGGGAATGGCTGCCCTTTGCCACGCTGATCCTGCTGACCTCGCTGCAATCGCTGTCGTCGGAACAGCTGGAAGCGGCCGAGATGGACGGCGCCTCGGCGCTCAACCGCTTTCGCTACATCATCCTGCCGCACATGACCCGCGCGATCACCGTGGTGATCCTGATCCAGACGATCTTCCTTCTGGGCATCTTCGGCGAGATCTTCACCACCACCCAAGGCGGGCCGGGATCCGCCAGCACCACCCTGCCCTACATGATCTTCAAGCAGGCCATCGCCGCCAAGGACATCGGCCGGGCGGCGGCGGGCGGCATCATCGCGGTGATCCTGGCCAACATCGTCGCCTATTTCCTGATGCGCGGCCTGGGCCGGAACCTGGAGAACTGAAGATGGCCCGCGCCCTTTCCCCCCGCCGCCAGATCCTGAC
>JAGPCN010000364.1 GCA_018058035.1 Fuscovulum sp. | reverse complement strand
GGGGCGCTGCCCTGTTGCTGGGGCTGCTGCGCGGGCGTGCTGCTGCCGCCCTGCTGGGGTTGCGATTTGGCCATGTGACTGCTCTGCCTCGGCTTCTGTTGCGGTCCGATATCCCATTTGACCGCAAGTCACGGCGGGGGCAAGTCAGGGAAACGGCACCTTTGCGACATTCGCGATCACATGTGCGACACCGGCCACATGTCCCGAAGGGCCGAGGGACAGAAGGGCCGTGCGCCGGCTAGCCGATCACGGTCGCGGGGAATCCGATCGCGTCCAGCGCCTTGACCAGCGCCTCGGGCGCCGCACCTTCGGCGCTGACGCGGCGGGCCGGCAGGTCGACCTCGACCCTGGAGGCCAGCGGAGCCAGGGCGGCCTCGACGCTGGCCTTGCAATGGCCGCAGGACATGTCGGGAACGGAAAGCGTGGTCATCGGCAGTCTCCTTTCGCGCCCCTGATATGGGGCTTCCGGTAGCGGGAAGGTCAAGAGGCAATCCGGCGGGCATCGGGGGGCTTGACCTTCCCGTGACGGGAAGCCCCATATGGGATGGGCCAAGGAGTGCCCGCCGATGAACGCCCCCGCCGATATCACCGAAACCGCCCGCTTCCGGCTGGAAGGGATGACCTGCGCCTCTTGCGTCGGGCGGGTGGAACGCGCGCTGAAGGCCGTGCCCGGCGTCACCGAGGCCAGCGCGAATTTCGGCACCGGCGAGGCCATGGTGCGGTTTCACGCCCCGGCCACCCGCGCCGAGATGGCGCAGGCGCTGGCCCGGGTGGGCTATCCGGCGGTGCCCGAGGTGGTCACGCTGGCGGTCGAGGGGATGACCTGCGCGGCCTGCACCGGCCGGGTGGAGCGCGTGCTGAAGGCGCAGCCCGGCGTCGCTGCCGCGGTGGCGAACCTGGCGACGCGGCGGGCGCAGGTGACATTGTGGGAGCGCGCCGATCCGGCCGCCTTGGCGGCGGCGGTCAGCCGGGCGGGCTATGCCGCCGCGCCTTTGCAAGAGGCCGCTCCGGTCGACCCGCGCGCCGAGGAACGCGCGCTGTGGCGGGCCTTCGCGCAGTCGGCCGCGCTGACTGCCCCGGTTTTCGTGACCGAGATGGGCGGCCATCTGGTGCCGGCGTTCCACCACTGGCTGCACGGCAGCTTCGGCACGCCGGCGATCTGGCTGATGCAACTCGTGCTGACCACGGCGGTTCTGGCCGGGCCGGGGCGGCGTTTTCTGACCAAGGGCGTGCCGGCCTTGCTGCGCGGGGCGCCGGACATGAACTCGCTGGTGGCGGTGGGGACGCTGGCCGCCTGGGGCTTTTCCGCGGTCGTGGTGCTGGCGCCGGGGCTGGTGCCGGCCGAAAGCCGACAGGTCTGGTTCGAGGCGGCGGCGGTGATCGTGACGCTGATCCTCTTGGGCCGCGCGCTGGAGGCGCGGGCGCGGGGGCGCGCGGGCACGGCGATCGCGCGGCTGGTGGGCTTGCAGCCCAAGGTCGCCCGGCTGGTCGGCGGGCAAGAGGTGCCGGTGGCCAGCCTGCTGCCCGGGATGCGCATTGCCTTGCGGCCCGGAGAGCGGGTGCCGGTCGATGGGGTGGTGGTGCAGGGCGCCTCAAGCGTGGATGAGGCGATGCTGACGGGCGAGCCCTTGCCGGTGGCCAAGGGCTTTGGCGACCGGGTGACCGGCGGCACGGTAAACGGCACCGGCGCGCTTGAGGTCGAGGTGCAGGCCGTCGGCGCCGCCACCGTGCTGGCGCGGATCGTGGCGCTGGTCGAAGAGGCTCAGGGGTCGAAGCTGCCGGTGCAGGCGCTGGTCGATAGGGTGACGCTGTGGTTCGTGCCTGTCGTGATGGCGGTGGCGGCGGTGGCGGCGGCGGTCTGGCTGGTGGCCACGGGCGACGTGGCGCGGGCGATGGTGGCGGGTGTTGCCGTGCTGATCATCGCCTGCCCCTGCGCGATGGGGCTGGCGGTGCCGGTCAGCATTCTGGTCGGCACCGGGCGCGGGGCGGAACTGGGCGTGCTGTTCCGCCGCGGCGATGCGCTGCAACGGCTGGCGGGCGTGCGGGTTGTGGGCTTCGACAAGACCGGCACGCTGACCGAGGGGCGCCCGAAGGTGGTGGCGGTGCAGGGGCCGGACTGGGTGCTGCCGATGGCCGCGGCGGTCGAGGCGCAAAGCGAGCATCCGCTGGCCGCGGCCATCGTGGCGGCGGTGGCGGATGTGGCCGACGCCCGCGATTTCAGGGCTTTGCCGGGTGTGGGGGCCGAGGCGACGGTGGCGGGCGCGCGGATCGCCGTGGGTGCGGCGCGGATGTTCGACTCGGTGCCCGAGGCGCTGGCCGCCGAGGCGGCCAAGGCGGCCGGGCGGGGCGAAAGCCTGATCTTCGTGGCGCGTGACGGCGTGGCGGCGGGGCTGATCGTCGTGGCCGATCAGGTCAAGCCGGGCGCGGCGCAGGCGGTCGCGGACCTGCGCGCGATGGGGGTCGAGACGGCGATGATCTCGGGCGACACGCCGGCCGCGGCGCGGGCGGTGGGCGAGGCCCTGGGGATCGGCCGGGTGCAGGGCGGCGTGCTGCCCGAGGGCAAGCTGGACATCGTCCGCGACCTGAACGGCGCCTTCGTCGGCGACGGCATCAACGATGCGCCCGCGCTGGCCGCGGCCGAGGTCGGCATCGCCATGGGCACCGGCACCGACGTCGCGATCGAGGCCGGCGACGTGGTGCTGATGCGCGGCGACCCGCGCGCGGTGGTCAGCGCGATCCGGCTGAGCCGTGCGGTGATGCGCAACATCCGGCAGAACCTGGCCTGGGCCTTTGGCTACAACGTGGCGCTGATTCCGGTGGCGGCGGGGGCCCTGGTGCCGTTCGGCGGGCCGCAGGTATCGCCGATGCTGGGGGCGGGGGCGATGGCACTTTCGTCGGTCTTTGTGCTGACCAATGCCTTGCGGCTGAAAGGGGTGCGGGGATGAACATTTCCGAAGTCGGCGCGCGGGCCGGGCTGCCCGCCAAGACCATCCGCTATTACGA
>JAGPCN010000146.1 GCA_018058035.1 Fuscovulum sp. | reverse complement strand
GGCGGCGCAAGGGGGAGGGGGGCGCGCCCCCCCCCGTTTGACGGGGGTCTCCGGGGGGGGGGGGGGGATGGGGGGGGGGGGGGTTGGGGGGAGGCGGGGGGGGGGGGGGGGGGCCTGAAGGGCGAAGGCGGCGGCCAGAGTGGTCTGTCGCGGCGCTTCGGGGCGAAAGGCGGCCAGCGTGCCGGTGGCGATGGTGGTGGTGCTGCGCGGGGCGGCTTGCGCCAGCGCGCTGCGCAGCGCGGTGATGATCAGGCTGCGCGCGGCATCGGGTTCGCGAAAGCGGACCTCGGCCTTGGCGGGGTGGACGTTGACGTCGACGCGGGTGGGGTCGACGATCAGGTTCAGCACCGCCGCCGGGTGGCGGTCGCGCGGCAGGACGTCGAAATATGCGGCGCGCAGGGCACCGAGCAGCAGGCGGTCGGTGACCGGGCGGCCGTTGACGAAGAGGTATTGCTGGGCGCCTGAGCCGCGGGAATAGGTGGGCAGGGCGGCATAGCCGACCAGCGCCAGCCCGTCGCGCGTGGCGTCGATGGGCAGCGCGTTGGCGGTGAAGTCGGCGCCCAGGATGCGGGTCAAGCGGCGGTGCAGCGCGTCGAACAGGTCGCCCTGTTCGGGGTCCAGCCGCAGGATCGCGCGGGGGCCGTCGGGGGTGACTTCGGACAGGGTGAAGCCTGTGGCGGGTTCGGCCATGGCCAGGCGCTTGACGACCTCGGCGATGGCCTGCGCCTCGGCCCGGTCGGTGCGCAGGAACTTCAGCCGGGCGGGGGTGGCGTGGAACAGGTCGCGCAGGTCGACCACGGTGCCGCGGGTCAGGGCGGCGGGGCGGACGGACGAGAGGCGGCCGCCGTCGCAGGTGATCTGTGCGGCCTCATGTCCGGCGGCGCGCGAGGTCAGCGTCAGCCGGCCTACGGCGCCCAAGGAGGGCAGTGCCTCGCCGCGGAAGCCGAAGCTGCGGATGTTCAAGAGGTCAGAGCCGTCGATCTTTGACGTGGCATGGCGCGACAGGGCCAGCGGCAGGTCGGCGGCGGTCATGCCGCAGCCGTCGTCGGTGACGCGGATCAGGGTCTTGCCGCCATCGGTATAGTCGATGGCGATGCGGCTGGCCCCGGCGTCCAGCGCGTTTTCCACCAGTTCTTTGACGGCCGAGGCGGGGCGTTCGAGGACCTCGCCCGCCGCGATGCGGTTGATCGCGGCCTCATCCAGTTGGCGGATGACCGGGCGGCCTGCGTCGCCCGTTATCTTGGGGGTGTGAACGGTCATCCTGCAACATCTAGCAGGTGGTTCTGAGTCGGGGAAGGCCCGCGCGGTCGCCGGATCACAGGCCGGTCGGCTGGCCCACGACGACGAAATGCAGCTGATCGGGCAGGAAGATGCGCTTGGCGACGCGGCGGATGTCGTCCATCGTCACCGCCATGATCTTGTCGTTGCGGGTGACGGCATAGTCGATCGGCAGGCCTTCCATCTGCATGCCGACCAGCATGTTGGCGATGGGTCCATTGCCCGAAAAGCGCAAGGGATAGCTGCCGGTGAGGTAGGTCTTGACCTCGGCCAGTTCCTGTTCGGTCAGGCCCTCGGCGGCGACGCGGGCCCATTCGGCGCGCACCACCTCGATCGCCTGGGCCGCCTTGTCGTTCGAGGCCGAGAACTGGCCCAGGTACAGCTCGGCATGGTCCATCGGCACCAGATAGGTGCCGATGCCGTAGGTCAGGCCGCGCTTTTCGCGGACCTCGGTCATCAGCCGGGCGGTGAAGCGGCCGCCGCCCATCGCCTCGTTCAGGATGTAGGCGGCAAAGAAATCGGGGTCGTCGCGGCGGATGCCCTGGTGGCCAAAGTAGACCACCGACTGCGGCGAGGGGAAATCCTGCACCGTCACGCCGGGGCCGATGTTCCAGGGCGCGCGGTCGGGCATCGGCGCGCCGGTGGTGGGCAGGTCGCCGAACAGCCGGTCGAGCAGCGCCGACAACTGGTCGGCGGTGATGTCGCCCGCGGCCGAGACGAAGATGCGGTCGCGCGCCATCGCGCCCTTCCAGGCGGTGACGATGTCGTCGCGGCTCAGGGCTGTGACGGTGGCGATGCTGCCCTGCTTGGGCGTCGCATAGGGATGGTCGCCGAAGGCCAGCTTGTCGAACAACTGCGGCGCGATGGATTCGGGGTCCTTTTCATCCGACCGCAGACCGGACAGCACCTGTTCGCGCACCCGGTCGATGGCGTCCTGGTCGAAGCGGGGCTCGACCAGGGCCTCGCGCAGCAGGTCGACGGCCTGGTCGCGGTTCTCGGTCAGCATCCGGGCGGAAACCGAAACCGTGTCGGTGCCGGCATCGAACGAGAAATCGGCCGCCAGCGCATCGCGCGCCTCGGCAAAGCCGCGGCTGTCCAGCGCGCCGGCGCCTTCCTCCAGCAGGCCGGTCATCAGGTAGGTGGCGCCGCGCTTGTCGGGAGCGTCCAGCGAGGCGCCGCCCTCGAACACGATCTCAAGCGCGACGAAGGGAATGCCGTGATCCTCGACCAGCCAGGCGGTGATGCCGCCCGGAGAGGTGACGTTCTGGATCGCCAGCTCGGCGCGGGCGGGCAGGGCGGCGCACAGCAGGGCGGCGGCGGCCAGCAGGGGGCGGAAGGACAGGGTCATTCGGCGTCCTCTTCGGGGGTGGTCAGCCAGCCGGTCACGGCGGCGCGGCGATCCAGCACGCGGGCGGCGGCGGCCTTGACGTCGTCGATGGTGACGGCGTCCAGGATGTTGTCCCAGTCCTGCACGTCCTGCACGGTCAGGCCGATGGCCAGTTCCTCGCCATAGGTGTTGGCCAGGCCCTGGATGCTGTCCTTGGCATAGATTTCCCCGGCGCGGATCTGGGTCTTGATGCGGTCGAAGGCGGCGGGGTCGGGGCCCTTGGCCAGGAAATCCGCCAGTGCGGCGTCCAGCGCGGTCTCGGCCTCGGCCAGCGTCACCCCGGGCGAGGGCACCACGACCAGGCCGAAGCTGGCATCGTCGATCGAGGTGCCGTCGTAGAAGGCCGAGGTGTAGACGGCGGTCTGGCTGTCGAATTGCAGCGCGCGGGCCAGGTGCGAGGTCTGCCCGTCGCCGCCCAGAAGCGCCGCAAGGATGGTCAGCGCGGCGGCGTCCTGTTGCGCGCCGGGGTCGCGTTCGGGGGCCAGGTAGGTGCGCATGACATAGGGGTTCGACACCCGGTCGTCGGTCAGGGTGATGCGGCGTTCGGCCAGTTGCGGCGGTTCCTGCGGGCGGGCACGGGGCGCGATCCCCTCTGACGGTTTCAGCGTGCCATAGTGCTTTTCGGCCAGCGCGCGCACGGCATCGGGGGTCACGTCGCCGGCCACGATCAGGATGGCATTGTTGGGCGCGTAATAGCGCGAATACCAGGCCAGGGCGTCATCGCGGGTCAGGCCCTGCATCTCGTGCCGCCAGCCGATGATCGGGATGCCGTACTTGTGGTTCTGGAACTGCGCCGCCCGCATCTGTTCGTTCAGAAGCGAGCCGGGGTCGCTGTCGGTGCGCTGCGCGCGTTCCTCCAGGATAACCTGGCGTTCGGTATCGACGTCTTCGGGCAGCAGCCGCAGGTTGCGCATGCGGTCGGCCTCCATCTCCATCACCATGTCCAGCCGGTCGGCGGCGATGCGCTGGAAGTACGAGGTGTAGTCCCACGAGGTAAAGGCGTTGTCGTCGCCGCCCTGCGCCTCGACCAGGGCGGAAAAGGCGTTGGGGGCGACCTTTTCGGTGCCCTTGAACATCAGGTGTTCCAGGAAATGCGCGATGCCCGACTTGCCGGGCGGTTCGTCGGCGGCGCCGGCCTTGTACCAGATCATCTGCACCACCACCGGGGCGCGGTGATCCTCGATCACCACCACCTCAAGCCCGTTGTCCAGGGTGAAGGTGGTGACGGTTTCGGCCAGGGCGGTGCGTGTCAGGCACAGCAGCGCAACAAGGGCCAGGGACAGGCGCGCAAACATGAAGACCTCCGGTCGTGCTGGCCAAAGCTATCGTGCCCTGCGCGGGGTGCAACCGGGGGCAACGCGGATGTGACCGCTATTCCTCGCCCTCGTTGCGGGGCGGGGCGGATGGGGTGCGGACGCCCTTGGCCCGCCAGCGCGCCAGTTCGGCATGCTGGTCCAGCCATTGCTTGCGGTAGGCCTTGAAGTAGACGTTCACGTTGAACAGCCGTTCCAGCACGCGGCCGTTGTTGTCGCGCCGCCATTCCAGGTCTTCGTCCGCCAGCGTCTGGCGGATGCCGCCATCGACGCCAAAGCGCCCGGCATGGGCATAAAGCGCGCCATCGGCGGCGGGGATGCCGCCGGCCTGAGCCTGCGGCTTGCCGCCAAGCGCGATGGCGGCATCGTCGAAGGGCTGCGGATCGGTGCGGTTCTGCCCGCCCGGCGTGGGATCGGGCAGGGCCGACATGTCCTCGGGCAGTTCCAGCGGCTTGGGCGGCAGGATGCCGAATTCGTCCGGGCCCTGGCCCGAGCGGATGTTCATCAGCTCCGGCTCGGCATTGCGGCCTGCACAGGCGGCAAGGGCCAGCATCGCCAGAACCGCGATCGCGGTCACGCCTGCCCTTCCCCGCATCCCTGCCTCCACGCTTCTTGCCCTTTCCTTAGCGCAACCCGCCGCCCGCGTCACGGGGTCTTTCGGGCGGGTTTTCCGGCCCTTGGCCGTTTTCCCCCGGTCTTGTTGCCGCCCGGGGTTCCGGTGAACAGCACCAGCCCAAGCGCGCCGGCAAAGATCGCGATGTCGGCGACGTTGAAGGCATAGGGGTTCTCGATTCCGCAGCAGGACATGTTCAGGAAATCGGCCACTGCGCCATAGGCGATGCGGTCGATGACATTGCCGATGGCGCCGCCGATCAAGAGCCCGGCCGCGATTTCGGCCCGGCGTCCCACCCCATCGCGGCGCACCCAAAGCCAGACCCAGGCCGAGATGCCAAGCGCCACCGCGATCAGAAGCCAGCGCGTCAGGTCGGTTTCGCCGGACAGAAGGCCAAAGTTGATGCCGCGGTTCCAGGCCATGCGGAACACCAGGAAGGGGGGGAAGACGTCGATCTCTCCCCTCTGGTCAAGGTTCAGGCCGACCAGAACGCCCAGCTTGGTCGCCTGGTCCAGCGCGAAGGTGGCAAGGGCGGTGACGGCGGCGGTGCGCATCGGTCAGTGGCGGAAATGGCGCTGGCCGGTGAAGACCATGGCCAGGCCCGCCTCGTTCGCGGCGTCTATCACGGCCTGGTCGTTCATGCTGCCGCCGGGCTGGATCACCGCGGTGGCGCCCGCGGCGGCGGCGGTCAGAAGGCCGTCGGGGAAGGGGAAGAAGGCATCCGAGGCGACGACGCTGCCGATGGTAGGGCTTTGGGCAAGGCCCAGGGTGGCGGCCATGTCCTCGGCCTTGCGGGCGGCGATGCGGGTGCTGTCGACCCGGCTCATCTGCCCCGCGCCGACGCCCACGGTGGCGCCGCCCTTGACGTAGACGATGGCGTTCGACTTGACGTGCTTGGCGATCTTCCAGGCGAACAGCAGGTCGGCCATTTCCGCATCGGACGGCGCGCGTTTCGTCACCACCTTGAGGTTCTTGGGGCAGAGCGGCTGCGAGTCGCGGTCCTGCACCAGGAAGCCGCCGGCGACCTGGCGGAAGGCCAGGCCGGGCACGGCCGGGTCGGGCAGGCCCTCGGTGGTCAGAAGGCGCAAGTTCTTCTTCGCGGCAAAGATCGCGCGGGCCGCGTCGGACGCGCCGGGGGCGATGACGACTTCGGTGAAGATCTTGACGATTTCCTCGGCGGTCGCCGCATCCAGCGGCTGGTTCAGCGCGACGATGCCGCCGAAAGCGCTGGTCTGGTCGCAGGCGTAGGCCGCCAGGTAGGCGTCGCGCAGGGTTGCCCCGCGGGCCACGCCGCAGGGGTTGGCGTGCTTGATGATGGCGCAGGCGGGGCCGTCCTTGGGCGCGAATTCCGCCACCAGTTCAAAGGCCGCGTCGGTGTCGTTGATGTTGTTGTAGGACAGTTCCTTGCCCTGCCATTGCTGCGCGGTCGCCACGCCCGCGCGATGCGTGCCATCGGTGTAGAAGGCGGCGGACTGGTGCGGGTTCTCGCCGTAGCGCAGGGGCTGGGCCAGCTTGCCGGCAAAGCTGCGGTAGCGCGGCGCGGATTCGCCGATCTCGGCCGCCAGCCAGGTCGACACCGCGGTGTCATAGGCGGCGGTGCGGGCATAGGCCGTCAGCGCCAGCCGCTGGCGAAAGGCCAGCCGGGTGGCGCCGTCCTGCGCCTCAAGCTCCTTTGCCAGCGCGTCATAGTCGGCGGGGTCGGTGACCACCGTCACGAACTTGTGGTTCTTCGACGCGGCGCGGATCATCGCCGGGCCGCCGATGTCGATGTTCTCGATGCAGGTGGCGTGGTCGGCACCCTTGGCCACCGTCGCCTCGAACGGGTAGAGGTTGACGATCAACAGGTCGATCGGCTCGATCCCGTGGGCGGCCATCGCCAGCAGGTGTTCGTCATCGTCGCGCAAGGCCAGAAGGCCGCCGTGGATGTTGGGGTGCAGCGTCTTGACCCGGCCGTCCATCATCTCGGGGAAACCCGTCACGTCAGCGACGTCGCGCACCTTCAGCCCGGCCTGCCGCAGCATGCCGCTGGTGCCGCCGGTCGAGATCAGCTCGATCCCCCGGGCGGCCAGGGTGCGGGCCAGGTCCAGAAGGCCGGTCTTGTCGGAAACCGAGATCAGCGCGCGGCCGATATAGACCAGATCGGTGACGGGGTGGTGCATCGGGGGCCTCGTTTCAGAGGGGGACCGGATCGTCCCGGTCCAGGTCGCGGATGGCCAGCGGAGTATCCTGTGCCTTCGCCAAGGTCCAGCCGATGCGGGTTTCAAAATCGCGGGCCAGCGCGGAAAGCACCAGCTGCTGCGTCGGGCGCGGCCGGATGCGGCCCTTTTCCAGGTAGACCGAGGGGTCCAGCGACAGTTTCGCACCGCCGTCGTGGCGGAACACCCAGATCTCGCCGGATCGCAGCTGCATCGAGACGGCGGTGCCGCCCATGTCCAGCGTGGCGTCCACGTCGGGGTGCAGGTGAAAGCGCAGGGTGAAGGGCACGCCTTCCAGCCGGGTCCGGTCCAGCTGGGCGGAAAACCGCTTGCGGGCGGCGGGGGACTGGGCGGTCAGGCTGTCGGTGCCGCCCAGCCGGCGGCCATCGGCCGACAGGTGCAGCTCGCGCCCCGCGGTCAGGCCGTGGGTGGCGCACCAGCCGTCATGCGCCATCTGGACCAGCCCGCCGCCATCGCCGGCCGTCCCGCCGGCGTGGTGCAGCGCGGTGACATGGGCGGCCTCGTCCAGAAGGCCAAGGTCCGCCTTGCGGCCAAAGCGCGACGAGGAAAAGCCGGTGATGCACAGGGCCGAATGCGACTGGGTGGCGCGGCCGGCCAGCCGCCACTCCGGCCCGAAGGGCAGGCCCGAGCCGCAAGAGACGATCAGCGGGCGCCGCCCCGAGGTCAGCTCGAACGCCCCGGTCGAGGCATGCGCCGTGGCCCGCGCGGCGCCGCGGGGCGGGTCGGCGGCGTCCAGGATCAGGCTGGTGCGGCCGCCTGACAGCCGGGCAAAGCCCATCGCGGTGGCGACATGGCCGGGCGTGCGGCCCGGGCCGGCGGCGGCCAGCGCCTGGTCCAGCCGCCCCTCCAGCCCCTTGCCGCCGCCGTGAAACCGCGCCAGCCCGCCATCGGCGTGGCGGAGCGTGCGCAGCGCGGGGGCGATGCGGTCGATGGCGTCGGCCAGCGGCTCGGGGATGGGGCGTTCGACCTCGGCCAGGGCGCGGGCGGCCCAGGTCAGCAGGGTCAGGACATCCAGCAGTTCCTCGGGGTTGCGGGTGGGCAGGGCACCGGTCGCGTCGATCTCGGCCGCGCATTCGCGCGACAATGCGGCCAGGGCCGGGGCCACCAGGTCGCCGCGGCCCAGCAGCGACAGGCCGGCGTAAAGCAGGCCGGTCAGCGCCTCGAACCGCGGCAGGCCGGGGCGCGCGCCTTTCCAGCGCCGGGCCAGGAAGGCCGCCTGCCGCGACAGCGCCAGGTAGTAGGCGTCCGAGGCCGCCTTGTCGCGGCCCTGCAACAGGAAAAGCGCGTGGTGGATCCAGCGGATCATCCGCCGTCCGGTCAGGTCGGGCGTCCAGCCCGGGCCGGTGCCGGCGGCGTAGCGGTCGATCCAGCCCCAGGTCCAGCTTTGCGCCAGCGCCCGTGCCGGACCGGTGCCCAGGGCGGCCAGGTCGTCCAGCCAGGAAAACCCCTGCGCCTCGGCCGCAAAGGCGGGATCGTGGGGCGCGATGTCCCAGAGGTGCGCGCCTGGTGCCTCGGCCAGGAAACCCGCCAGCAGGATGTTGCCGGACAGCAGCTGCTTGCCGCGGGCGTAAAGCCCGATCGAGCGCGGCTCGGGCTGCGAGACGAAGCCGGTGGCCGCGGGCGTGCGCCGTGCGGCCCAGGCCGCCAGGCGGTTGGCCATGTCGATACGGAACGCGATGTCCCTGGACGTGCGCGGCATCGGTTTGCTCGGTTCCTCATCCCGTCCGGGTTGACCCCGGATCGGCAGGGACGATAGCCCGCCCGGGCCGCCCTGTCACGCGACGAGGTTGTGACAGGGCGCGCCCGGTGCGGGCCGCTCATCGGGGCCTTCGGCGCCTCTTCGCTGCGGCGGGGCGGCCGAGGAGTGGTCGAAGACCATCGACGAGGGTTCAGGCCGCAGCATCAGGCCAGGTGGTCGATCCGGTGCATGTACTGGACCAGGCCCTGCACCTTTTCCAGCCAGCGGGTGTACAGCCGCGGGTCGTGCGGGGCGGAATGCACGCCCGCCGGGATCTCGCGGTTCAGCACCGATTCGATGGCGATCGACACCGGCACCGAGACCAGCCGCCCCATGGCGGTGCCGCGCGCATCGCCCCAGGCGTCCATCGCCCAGGTCTCGTGGAACACCGGCCGCCCGTCACGCTCGGCCTTCATCGCCACGAACAGGATCACCCGGTCGGGTTCTCCGGGGGCATAGGCATTTTCCTTCAGGAACTCGGCCGCCATGGCGTTCAGCTTCGCGTCCACCTCGGCCGGGCTGGCGCCTTCCAGCTTTTCGATCTCGGCGAAGACCGGCGCCCAGGCCTCGGCCCAGCCGTTCAGGCGGATGGTGCCGCGGACGAAATCGCTGACCTTCCAGGCGGGGTCAAAGCGGTAGTCGGCCATGAAGGGATAGCTGTCGCGGTTCGGATAGACCTCGAACGATTCGGGCTGCGGCAGGGGGGCGATATAGGGGGTGATCGCCTCCCACGGGCGGCTGACGCGCAACTCGCTGAAATGGCGCAAGCTGCGCGAGGGCGAGCGCAGCGCCTTGAGCACGCCGGCGGGCGCCCAGGAGAACTTGTACCGGAAGGCATTCGGGATCTTGGGCACGCCGCCGCAATACGAGGTGAACGAGATCACGTTGTCGGGGTGATAGGCGCGGCTGGCACGGTAGCGCGCCACCAGGTCATGCGCCATCAGGTGGTCGATGCCGGGGTCAAGGCCGACCTCGTTCTGGCTGACCAGGCCCTTGTCGCGGAAATCGGCGTCCAGCGCCCGCATCTCGGGCGCGATGTAGCTGGACGAGACGAAATGCGCGCCCTTGTCCAGGCAGGCCCTGGCGATCGAGACATGCTGGTCGGCGGGCAGCATCGACACCGCCACATCGCCTGGTTGCAGCGCGGCGGTCAGCGCGTCGAGCGTATAGGCGCGGATGTCGGTGGCGATATCGCCCACCGCCTCTTGCGCGTTGGCGACGGTGCGGTTCCAGACCACCGTCGGGTGGCCGGCCTCGATCAGGCGGCGAAGGCCGGGGCCGGAGGAAAGGCCGGTGCCGCACCAGTGGATGGTCATGTCGTGTCTCCCTTTCAATTGGTGGCGCCGGAGTTTTTGAAAACTCCGGTCCGATTTCTTCAAAGAAATCGGCGCCTCAGAGGTTGGCGCTGTGCCTGTCGAACTCGGCTTTTGCCCGGCCCCAGACGCCCTTGCCAAGGTCGGTCAGCGTCAGGAGCGAGGGCAGAAGCTGGGCCGCGTAGTCTTGCGAGGATTCGACCGGCATCAGCGAGGGCAGGTTGTCGATGGCGGTCACGTCCAGCGGCGGCGCGTATTGCACCCGCAGCGCTGGCGCGTCCCAGTCGGTCGCGCGGTCATAGACCTTGATCGGCGAAAAGTCCGAGGTCGGGTCGCAGGCGATGTCGCCGATGACGGTCAGCTTGCGGGCGGGGTCGGCCTTGGCGCTGGCGGGCACGAAGACCGGGCAGCCGGGGCGGGCCAGGATGCAGTTCAGGAAGATGTCGTGTTGCAGCACCTGCGGGAACGGCCCGCCACTGGCGGTTTCGGCCATGTCCCAGCGGGTCGGCGTGACGCCCATGGCCGTCAGGCAATCGGCGGCGCCGGTGCCGACGCGGCCAAGCGCGCCGATGATCAGGGCGGTCGGTCGGCGCAGGCCGGCAA
>JAGPCN010000145.1 GCA_018058035.1 Fuscovulum sp. | reverse complement strand
CGACCCGCCGGCGCCGCCCATGAACAGCACGGTGCAAAGCGACGGCTCGCAGTTCTCGTCGATCAGTTCGACCGTCCGGCGCAGGGTTTCGGGCAGGTCCTGGCGCACCGGCCTCAGGGCCTCGTCCAGGACGTAATAGGCGTATTCCTCGCCGGTGGTCGACACCATCAACAGCCGCAGGCCGGGCCGCGCGCCCTTTTTCTCTTGCCAGTCGCCCAGGATCTCCAGCGGATCGGTCAACCGGGTGCCGCCCCAGCCGAGGCCCGGCTCGGATACCCGGAAATAGCGCCCGGGGGTGGAACGGTGGCCCTTGATCCGGATGCCCGTCTGCTCCCAGCCCAGCACCTTGCCGGCCTGGTGTTCCGAGACGACGCCGGTGATGTGGTCGTCGACCACCACCACCTCGTCGACCAGCCCGCGCCACTGGCTGGCGAACATCCCGATGGTGGCCGAGCCGCAGCCGACCCGCATCCGCCGTTCCGGCGTGCCGTCGACCACCGGCGCGGCCCCGGCCTGCACCACCACGGTCGAACCGCCGTCGACCTGCATCTCGACCGCCTCGCCGTTGCACAAGGCCAGCATGGCGGCGCAGGTGACGCGGCCCTCGGCCTTGGCCCCCCCGGTCAGGTGGTGAACGCCACCAAGCGACAGCATCTGGCTGCCGTATTCGGCGGTGGTGACATGGCCCACCGCTTCGCCCTGCACCCGCACGGTGGCGCCTTCGGGGCCAAGGAAGCGGTCGGTGTCGATCTTCACCTTCAGCCCGCAGTAGGAAAAGATCGCCTCGGTCACCACGGTGACCATGTCGGCGCCCTCGACCCGGGACGAGACGATGAAGGGCGCGGGCTTGTAGTCGGGATAGGTGGTGCCCGAGCCGATGCCGGTGACGAAGCTGTCGGCGGGCACCGGGCTGCCATCCCAGTCGGCGACGGCAAAGGGCACTATGCGATGGCCGCCCTCCAGCGCGTGGGACAGCATCACCACCGGATCGGTGCGCACGATGCGGCCCGCGTCATTGGCGTAGCGGTCGCAGGCGCCGGTCTGGCCCGGCGCGATGTAGCACATCACCGGGCAGGCATCGCAGCGGATCTTTTCGGAGGCATCAGACATGGCGTGGCTCCGGGTTCAGGCCGAGGGTCGGGGGTTTCACACCCCCGGACCCCCGTGGGATATTTGAGGACAGATGAAGGCGGGGGGTCATGCCCCGCCCCCGATGGCGGCCAGGATGCGGTGCGGCAGCGCCGGGGTGCGGGTGACCTGCGCGCCGGTGGCATGGGCTATGGCGTTCAGGATCGCGGGGGCGGTGGGGATCAGGACGTGTTCGCCCAGGCCCTTGGCGCCGAACGGGCCTTCGGGGTCGGGGACCTCGATCAGCAGCGAATCTATGGACGGCATGTCGCCGGTGGTGGGGATCAGGTAGTCGTGCAGGTTCTCGGTCCGGCCGGGAAGGTAGTCTTCCATCAGGGCCAGGCCGATGCCTTGCGCGATGCCGCCCTCGATCTGGCCGCGGGCGAGGCGGGGGTTGATGACGCGGCCCAGGTCATGCGCCGCCGTGATGCGGTGCAGCCGCACCGTGCCAAGAGCGGCGTCGACCGACAGTTCCACCATCTGCGCGCCGTAGCCGTAAACGGCGTAGGGAACGCCCTGGCCGTCGGCATCCAGCGCGCGGGTCGGCGGGTCGTAGGTTTCCTCGGCCATCAGGGCATAACCCTGGGGGCCGGGCGGCAGGGCGGAGAGGTCGATCTCGCGCCGGGTCGCGCCTTCGGTCACCACCAGGCGCCCGGGGGCCAGCGCGATGGCCGCGCCCTGCCCCGCGTTGGCCAACCGCAGGATCGCCGCACGCAGCGCACGCCCCGCCTTTTCCGCAGCCTTGCCGGAGACATAGGTCTGCCGGCTGGCGCTGGTCTTGCCGGCGTCCGGCGTCACCCCGGTATCGGGGCCGATCAGCCGCAGGGCATGGACCGGCAGGCCCAGGGCATCGGCGGCGATCTGCGAGATGACGGTGTTGGAGCCCTGGCCGATGTCGGTCGCGCCCTGGTGCAGGACCGCCTCGCCCGCGGGCGTGATGCCGATGCGGATGGTCGAGGGGTTGGGCAGCGCGGTGTTGCCGCAGCCGTACCAGCACGAGGCGACGCCGATGCCGCGACCCGGCGCCTGTGCCGCCCAGGCCAGCCCGCGCCTCCAGGCCGGGCGCAGCGCTTCCAGGCATTCGCCGATCCCGACCGCCCGCAGGGTGTTGCCGGTGGGCGAGGCATCGCCGTCGCGCAGCGCGTTGAGGATGCGGAAGTCCAGCCGGTCAAGGCCCGCCTTTTCGGCCAGCCGGTCGTAGAGGGTTTCCTGCCAGAGCGCGCCCTGCGGCACGCCAAAGCCGCGGAAGGCGCCGGAAACCGGGCCATGCGTATGCACCGCCCGCGCCCGCGCCGTGATGGCGGGCGTGAAATATGGCCCCGAAACATGCACCGGCACCCGGTTCGCCACCGTCGGCCCCCAGCTGGAATAGGCGCCGGTGTTGAAGCGGCCCTCGAACTCCATCCCGGTGATCCGGCCGGTATCGTCGCAGCCGATCCGGCCGGTCATTTCAGCGGGGTGGCGCTTGGTGGTCGAGGCCATGCTTTCGGCCCGGGTATAGACCATGCGCGCCGGGCGGCCGGTCTTCAGCGCGACCAGCCCGACCAGCGGTTGCAGGCTGAGGTCCAGCTTCGACCCGAAGCCACCGCCCACGGCCGAATCGACGATGCGCACCCGGTCGAGGGGCAGGCCAAGGACGGCGGCGGTATCCTCGCGGTCCATGCCGGGGGCCTGGGTGCAGGCGCGGATGCAAAGCGTGTCGCCCTGCATCCAGGCGGTGCCGGCCTCGGGTTCGATATAGGCGTGCTCGACGTATTGGGTGGCAAAGCTGCCCTCGACGACATGGGCGCTGGCGGCCAGCGCCGCCGCCGCATCGCCGCGCCGGACGCGGCCCTCGACCAGCAGGTTGCGCGGGCGGGAGGGGTGGATCAGCGGCGCGCCCGGCGCCTCGGCCTCGGCCGGGGTCATCAGGGCGGGGCGCTCGGTCCAGGTGACGGGGAATCCGTCCAGGTCGGCCGCGTGGCCCGGTTCAAAGGCCACCAGCGCCACGCACTCGCCCTTGAACCGCGCCGGAGAGGCGGCGATGGCGGGCTGGTCGGCAAAGGGCGGGATCACCGAAAAGGCGTTGCGGCCGGGAATGTCGGCGGCGGTGAAGATGGCGGCCACGCCGGGGCGGCGGGCAAAGTCGGCAAGGTCGCCGAAGGCGAAGTCGGCATGGGGATGGGGCGAGCGGACGGCCTTGACCACCAGCGCGCCGGCCGGGATCACGTCGTCGCCGAACAGGTCGCCCGCGACCTTGGCCGCGCCGTCCAGCCGGGCGATGTCGGCCCCCACGGCGGCCCCGGCGGAGGGCGCGTCGGGTTCGGCGGCGGGTGTGGTGTCGCAGACCGCGGCGATGATCCGGGCATAGCCGGTGCAGCGGCAAAGGACACCGCCAAGCGCCTCTTCCGCCTGCGCCGGGGTGGGCGCCGCATTGCGCTGCAACAGCTCGGCCGCGGCGATCAGCATGCCGGGCGTGCAGATGCCGCATTGCGCCGCGCCGTGGCGCAGGAAGGCCGCGCGCAGCCGGGTCAACTCGGGCGTTTCGGCCTCGACCGTGGTGATCTCGGCGCCGTTTACGCGCGCGGCGGGCACCATGCAGGCGCAGGTGGCGCGGCCGTCGACCAGCACGGTGCAGGCGCCGCAGTCGCCGGCATCGCAGCCGACCTTGGTGCCGCGCAGGCCCAGCCGTTCGCGCAACATCAGGCTCAGCCGTTCGGTCGGCGGCGCCTCGGCCTGCACCTCGCGTCCGTTCAGGCGAAAGCGGATCATTCCAGGGCCTCCGTCACGGCGCGGCGGATCAGTTCTGCGGCAGCGCCGCGGCGATAGGCGGCGGTGGCGCGCACGTCGTCGATGGGGTCAAGGCCGGCGGCCACGGTGGCGGGGTCGACCCGGTCGGTCGCGCCGGCCAGGGGGCCAAGCAGCGCGGCCTCGACCGCGGGCAGCCGCCTTGCCACCGGCGAACAGGCACCCACGGCGACGGCGGCGGCGGTGATCCGGCCCTCCGTCACAACCAGCCGCACCGCCACCATGGCGATCGAGATCACCAGATAGGCCCGCGCGCCCAGCTTCTGGAAATCGGACCGCCCGGCCAAGGCGGCCGCGGGCAGATGCACCGCCGCCAGAACCTCGCCCGGCCGCAGCGCGGTGCGCCGCGGCCCCAGCAGGAACTCGGCCAGCGCCAGCCGGCGGCTGCCGGAGGCCGAGACCAGCTCGACCCCCGTATCCAGCGCCATCAGCGGCGGCACGCCATCGGCGGCGGGCGAGGCGTTGCACAGGTTGCCGCCCACCGTCCCCGCGTTCTGGATCTGGCGCCCGCCCACCACCCGCGCGGCCTGCTGCAAGGCCCGGGCCGCGGGCGGCAGGGCGGCCTCGGCCACCGCGCTCCAGGTCGTGCAGGCGCCGATCCGCAGCCCCTCGGGGCCGAGGCTGAGGCCCGCCATCCCCGGCACGGCGGCCAGGTCCACCACCGGCCCGGACAGCTGCGGCCCGGCCAGCGGGTAAAGGTCGGTGCCGCCCGCCAGCACCCGCGCCCCGCCGGCCAGGGCCGCCAGCGCATCGTCCAGGGTGTCAGGGCGCAGGTAATCCATCGGGTCCGCCGGAATTCATTCGCGTACCAACAATTCTGGCCGCGAATCCCCGCGCCTGTCAACAGCCTTGCCAGCGCGGGCCGCATGACCTATCCCGACCCCATGTCCGAAGACTATGTGCTTGACGACCAGATCGGCTATGTGCTGCGCCGCGTCACCCAGCGGCATCTGGCGCTGTTCGCCCAGGCCATCCCCGATGTGACCACCACGCAAATGGCGGTGCTGGCCCGGCTGGCCCAGCTGGGGCCGCAGTCGCAGAACGCGCTTGGGCGGGAAACCGCGATGGATGCCGCCACCATCAAGGGCGTCGTCGACCGGCTGGCACGGCAGGGCCTGGTGGCCACCAGGCCCGACCCCGACGACCGCCGCCGCCTGACCGTCACGCTGACCGAGGCGGGCGCCGCGATCTTTGCCCGGCTGGCCGACCCCGCGATCGAGGTCAGCCGCCGGACGCTGTCGCCGCTGTCGCCGGACGAGGCGCGGACCCTGCTGGCGCTGCTGGCGCGTCTGACCTGACGGCGTTGCGCGCGACAAAGGCCGCGATCTCGTCGGGCGTCGGCGCGATGCCGGTAAAGACCAGCGCATAGGCCGGAATCCGCTGCATCCGCGCGGTGAAATCCTCGTCCGAGCGCATCGCGATGTAGCCGACCTGGGTCAGGTAGACGGTGCGCGCGCGGGTGTCGGCCTCGGCCTCGGAGGCGCCGAAGCGGCGGAAAAGGCCGGTCAGCGCGGCGATCCGCGCGGCATCTTCCTCGGCCAGCGCGGCGGCCACCGCCGGATCGGTCAGGGCCCAGGTGCGGATGGCGAATTCGGCGCGGCTATCGAAGACGGCGGGGTCCACCCAGGCATCGAACAGCGCCAGGATCGCCGCGGTGACAGAGGCGGCCGGCGCCTCGATCCGTGCCACCAGGGCCTGCGTGCTGCTTTGCCGCCAGCGTGCAAGCAGCGCCGCCAACAGCGCCTCGCGGTCGGCGAAATGCCAGTAGAACGAGGTGCGCGACAACCCCAGCCGGTCGGCCAGCGCGCCGATCTTGACCGCGCCCACCCCGCTTTCGACCAGAATCGCATGCGCCGCATCCAGCCACAGGTCGGCCGAGCCGCGCCAGCCGCGGTCACGCTCTTCGGTCGGGGGGAACGGATCCTCTGCCATGGCATCGACGATAGGCCGCCCGCCGCGCCGCCGCAACCGCCCGCGGGAAAAAATCGACACCTGTGTCGAGTTTTTTCTTGACCCACCGCCGATCCTGCGGAAAACTTGCGCCATCCCCGAACCCGGAGCCTGCCGATGTCGAACGATCCCCTGCTGCAGCCCTATCAGCTGGCGCATCTGACCCTGCGCAACCGGATCATCACCACCAGCCACGAACCGGCCTATGGCGATGACGGCATGCCCAAGGACCGCTACCGCCTGTACCACCTGGCGCGCGCCAAGGCCGGCGTGGCGATGGTGATGACCGCAGGCTCGGCCAGCGTCAGCCGCGACAGCCCGCCGGTGTTCTCGAACCTCCTGGTCTGGAAGGACGAGGTGGTGCCATGGATGAAACGCCTGACCGACGATTGCCACGAGGCCGGCGCCGCGGTGATGATCCAGCTGTCGCACCTTGGCCGCCGCACCCGCTGGGACAAGGCCGACTGGCTGCCCGTGGTGGCGCCGGGACCGTCGCGCGAACCCAGCCACCGCGCCTTCCCCAAGGTGATCGAGGACTGGGACATCGACCGCATCGTGCAGGACTATGCCGATGCCGCCGAACGGATGGCGGCGGCGGGCGTCGATGGGGTGGAATTCGAATGCTACGGCCACCTGATGGACCAGTTCATCAGCCCGCTGACCAATGCGCTGGACGGCCCCTATGGCGGCCCCTCGCTGGACAACCGGCTGCGCTTTGCGATGGACATCCTGACGGCCTGCCGCAAGCGGGTGGGGCCGAAGGTCCTTCTGGGCATGCGTTATGTGGCGGATGAAGACGCGCCGGGCGGCATCCCGGCCGACGAGTGCGTCGAGATGGCGCGCCGCTTCAAGGCCAGCGGTCTGGTCGATTTCGTCAACATCATCCGCGGCCGAATCCACACCGATGCCGCGCTGACCGACGTGATCCCGGTGCAGGGCATGCGGTCCGCACCGCACCTGGACCTTGCCGGCCGCATCAAGGCCGAGGTCGGCCTGCCCACCCTGCACGCCGCCCGCATCCCCGACGTGGCGACGGCGCGGCATGCGGTGGCCTCGGGCCAGGTCGACCTGGTCGGCATGACGCGCGCCCACATGGCCGACCCGGCGCTGGTGCGCAAGATCGTCGAGGGCCGCGAACACGACATCCGGCCCTGCGTCGGCGCGACCTATTGCCTGGACCGGATCTACCAGGGCGGCATGGCGCTTTGCATCCACAACCCGGCCACGGGACGCGAAGGCACGATGCCGCATGACATCGCCCCCGCGGCTGTCCGCAAGAAGGTGGTGGTGGTCGGCGCCGGCCCCGGGGGCCTTGAAGCCGCCCGCGTCGCCGCCGAGCGTGGCCATGACGTGACCGTGTTCGAGGCCGCCCCCCGCGCCGGTGGCCAGGTCCTGCTGACCGCGCAGACCAAGCGCCGGTCCGAGATGATCGGCATCATCGACTGGCGGATGGACCAATGCACCGCCAAGGGGGTAAAGTTCCACTTCAACACCTGGGCCGAAGCCTCTGACATCACGTCGCTTTCGCCGGATGTGGTGATCGTCGCCACCGGCGGCCTGCCGCAGCCCGTGGGGCTGGAAGCAGGCGAGGATCTGTGCGTGCAGGCCTGGGATATCCTGTCGGGCGACGTCAAGCCGGGGTCGAACGTGCTGCTGTACGATGACGCCGGCGACCACACCGCGATGCAGACCGCCGAGGTTCTGGCCAACTCGGGTGCCACGGTCGAGGTGATGACCCCCGACCGCAGCTTTGCCCCCGAGGTGATGGGGATGAACCTGGTGCCCTATATGCGCAGCCTGCAAGGGAAATCCGTGACCTTCACGGTGACCTACCGGCTGCGCGGGGCGGCGCGCGACGGCAACCGGCTGGCGGCGACGATCGGGTCGGACTACATCACCGACCTGGGCCAGCAAAAGCACTACGACCAGATCGTGGTGAACCACGGCACCGCGCCGAACGCCGGCCTGTATTTCGACCTGAAACCGCAGTCGGAAAACCGCGGCGCGGTGGATTATGCCGCGCTGATCGACGGCCGGCCGCAGCCGGTGGGCGACGGGCCGAAGGGGTTCCGGCTGTACCGGATCGGCGACGCGGTCGAAAGCCGCAACACGCACGCGGCGATCTACGACGCCCTGCGCCTGATGAAGGACATCTGAGCGCTAGCGGGCGGCGGGGTCAGGCCACCTGCCCCGCCGCCCAGCCGCTGGACCAGGCCCACTGGAAGTTGTAGCCGCCCAGCCAGCCGGTCACGTCGACCACCTCGCCCACGAAGAACAGCCCCGGCACGTCGCGCGCCTGCATGGTGCGCGCGTCCAGCGCCTGGGTATCCACGCCCCCCAAGGTCACCTCGGCCGTCCGGTAGCCTTCGGACCCGACCGGGACCAGCCGCCAGTCGTGCAGGCCCGCCGCCACCCGGTCCAGCACCGCGCCCGGAACCTCGGCCAGCGGGCCGGACAGGCCCGCGACCTCGGCCAGGTGACGTGCCAACCGCTCGGGCAGCAGCCGGGCCAGCGCGCCCGCCAGATGGCCCTTGCCCGCCGCCGCCTTGGCCCCCCGCAACACCGCCGCCGCATCCACCCCCGGGCACAGGTCCAGCGCCACCGCCGCGCCTTCGCGCCAGTAGCTGGACACCTGCAGGATCGCGGGGCCCGACAGGCCGCGGTGGGTGAACAGGATCGACTCGTCGAACCGGCCTCCGCCGCAGCTGGCGCAGCCCATCACCGAAACGCCGGCCAGCGGCCCGATCCAGGCCAGCTCCTGCTCGGCAAAGGTCAGCGGCACCAGCGCGGGCCGGGTCTCGGTCACCGGTAGGCCGAAGCTTTCTGCGATGCGGTAGCCCTGCGCCGAGGCGCCCATCTTGGGGATCGACTTGCCCCCCGTCGCCACGATGACAGAGGCGGCCTCTTGCACCCCGCGGGCGGTTTCCACCGCGAATCCCGCGCCCCGGCGGCTGACCGGGCCAACCGCGCAACCCGTCCACAGCGTGACGCCCGCCGCCTGCATGTCGGCCAGCAGCGCCGCCACAACCTGCGTCGCCGGGCCGTCGCAAAACAACTGCCCCAGCGTCTTTTCGTGCCAGGCTACTCCCCAGCCATCCATCCGCGCGATGAAATCCCACTGGCTGTAGCGTTTCAGCGCCGACAGCGCGAAGCGCGGGTTGCGGCCCAGGAATCGGTCGGCCGCGATGCCGGTATTGGTGAAATTGCACCGCCCCCCGCCCGAGATGCGGATCTTTTCGCCGGGCTTGGCGGCATGGTCCACCACCAGCACGCGGCGGCCCCTTCGGCCCGCCTCGATGGCGGCGAACATCCCCGCCGCCCCCGCCCCCAGCACGATCACATCCCAGGCCATGGTGCCTCACTTTTCTGGTTTCTTCCCCCTTGCGGCCCGCCGGGGCCTTCGCTAAACACCGCCGCACGGTTGGGGCGTCGCCAAGTGGTAAGGCATCGGTTTTTGGTACCGACATACCTAGGTTCGAATCCTAGCGCCCCAGCCAAATCCTTCCCGCAAGGGAAGAAACTCGGGCCCCCCAGTGGGGTCCTTTTCATTTCAGGGCATCGGAGAGCAGGCGCAGGACGGCCTCGGGCGGCACGTCCTCGGCCACGAAGGCCTGACCGATCCCGCGCGCCAGGATAAAGCGCAGGCGGCCGTCCACCACCTTCTTGTCCTGCCCCATCAGCGCCAGCAGCGCCTCGGGGCCGGGCAGGTCGCCGGGGATGTCGGAAAGGTCGACCTTCATCCCCATCGCGCGCAGGTGGGCGCGGACGCGGCTGGGGTCTTCCTGGCTGCACAGGCCCAGCCGGGACGACAGATCGAAGGCCAGCGCGCAGCCGATCGCGACGCCTTCGCCGTGCAGCAGGCGGCCGGAATAGCCGGTGGCCTTTTCCAGCGCGTGGCAGAAGGTGTGGCCCAGGTTCAAAAGCGCGCGCTCGCCCTCTTCGGTCTCGTCGCGGCTGACGATTCCGGCCTTCATCTGAACGCTGCGGGTGACGGCGTGCAGCCGCGCCGCCCCGTCGCCCGCGGCCAGCGCGGGGCCGTTCGCTTCCAGCCAGTCGAAGAAGCCGGCGTCGCCCAGCAGGCCGTATTTCACCACCTCGCCATAGCCGGCCAGCAGGTCGCGGGCGGGCAGCGTGTCCAGCGCCGAGATGTCGGCCAGCACCAGGCTGGGCTGGTGAAAGGCGCCGACCAGGTTCTTGCCCTGCGCGGTGTTGATGCCGGTCTTGCCGCCGACGGAGCTGTCGACCTGCGCCAGAAGCGTGGTCGGCAGTTGCACGAAGCGCACACCCCGGCGCAGCACGGCGGCGGCAAAGCCGACCAGATCGCCGATCACCCCGCCGCCAAGCGCCACCACCACGTCGCGGCGCTCGACCTTTTGCTCCAGCAGCCATTCGACGCAGCGGGCGAATTCGGGCCAGGCCTTGGTGCCCTCGCCCGGGGGCAGCGCCAGCGTCGCATGCGCGATGCCCGCCGCCGACAGCGCCGCCTGCAACCGCGGCAATTGCCGCGCGGCCACAGTTTCATCGGTCCCCACCGCCACCCGCGGGCGGCGCAAGAGGGGCGCGATCTCGGCCCCGGCGCGGTCGATCAGGCCCGTCCCGATGCGCACCTGATACG
>JAGPCN010000363.1 GCA_018058035.1 Fuscovulum sp. | reverse complement strand
AATCGCCGCCGGTGCCTTGGCAATGAACCCCGGTATCGCCGACAAGGGCAGCGAGATGTCATGGCTCGACACCGCCCCCACCTTGCGGTTCGCCAGCGGTATGGTCTCGCGCAAGGCCCAAAGCTGCGCGGCCTGTGCCTCCGACGTGGCGATCACCCCATCCGTCACCAGCCCGGCCCCTGCCCCCGCGTCGTACAGCGCGGCCATCACCGGCTCCGGCTCCAGCCCGGCGGGCAGTTCCAGTTCCACCAGCACCAGCCAGTCCGGCACCGGGGTCCAGGGCGCGCGCAGGTCGAACCCGGTCTCGGCCAGGAAGTCAAAGCCCATCCGGCTGATCAGCTCGAAGCCCGAGACCATCCCCGCCGCCCGCTCCCCGCACAATTCCAGCAGCTCCAGCGCCGTCCCCGGCGAGGGCACTGCCAACAGGGCCACCACCCGCGCCGCCGGTTGCGGGAACAGCTTCAGGCTTGCCGCCGTGATCACCCCCAGCGTCCCCTCCGACCCGATCATGAGATGGCGCAGGTCATAGCCCGCATTGTCCTTCCGAAGCCGCGTGAGCCCGCCGAACACGGTGCCGTCCGGAAAGACCGCCTCCAGCCCCAGACACAGGTCGCGCGCATTGCCATAGCGCAGCACCGCCGTTCCCCCGGCATTCGAGGCGAGATTTCCGCCGATCCGGCAGCTCCCCTCCGAGGCCAGCGACAGCGGGAACAACCGGCCCGCCGCCGCTGCATGGGCCTGCACATCGGCCAGCACCATCCCGGCCTCGACCACCATCGCGTTCTCTTGCGGCCAGATGCCCCGCAGCGCGGTCATCCGCTCCAGCGACAGCAGAACCGGCGCCGGGCCGGTGGTCATGATCTGCCCCCCGACCAGCCCGGTCCCGCCGCTGACCGGCACCACTCCGACCCGCGCCTCGGCACAGGCCCGCACAAGCGCCGCCACTTCTGCCGTGGTCCTTGGCCGCGCCAGCACACCCGCCTGCCCCACCCACCGGCCCCTCGGCTCCTCCAGATGCCGTGGCTCCGGGGCGGAAAGCATGCCTTCGGGCACCAGACCTGACAGCCTCGCAACAAAACCGGGATCGCAGGGGTTCAGCATCGGCGCCTCCTTCCGCTCTTGGTAGCCAAGGACGGCGGCCGAGGCTAGTCCAGCCAGGCCGGATCCAGCACCATGATCGTCGGTTGCGCCGGCAGGTCGTGCAGCGACAAGGCGATCTGCGCGCCGCCGGTTTCCACCACGGTGAATTCCGGCGCCATCGCGGCCAGGAAAGCCTGAAGCGACTCCGCGCTGAACCAGTGCATCGGGATCACCACCGAAGACCGCAGGTGACGCACCACCCCCGCCATGTCCTGAAGCCGCATGGTGTAGCCGCCATCGACCGGCACCAGCACCACGTCCAGCCGCCCGATCGCCGCATATTGTTCCTCGCTCGGGATCTGGTGCAGGTGGCCGAGATGCCCGATGCAAAGGCCCCCCGCCTCGAAGATGAAGATCGAATTGCCGTCCCGCATCGCCCCCTCGCCGAAAGGGCCGCGCGTGTCGGTCGTCACGTTCCGCACCAGCATCGACCCGAGATCCAGCCGATGCTCGGCGGGTCTGCCATCCGCGGGCCAGCCCTTCAGCACATGCGGAATGCGCGGGTCGGGCGCGGGCGTCCAATGCGTGTCATGCGCGTTGTTCATCGTCACCACATCCGGCACCACATCCCGCGCGCCGAGATAGCCGGTGTAATCCGTCACCGCGACCGTGCCATCCGCCGTGACGATGGCAAAGCTCGCATGGTCCAGGTAGCGGATCAGCACAGAATCCGGCTCCAGCCCGTCCTCCAGCGCCACCGGAACGACCGAAGGTTCCGCCGCCGCCATCGCGATGCAATGCGACGGGATGCGGTCCTGCCCAAGGGCGGGCGTGGCGATCAGGGCAAGGGCGGCAAGCAGGCGCATCTCGTCACCTCCGGGGCTTGTCCGACAGTAGCCCGGTCCGCCCCCGCGTCACGCCGCCAGATGATCACGGCTGCGCGAGCAGCATGGCGCGCAACGCGGCGATGGTCCGCAGGTTCCGCGCGGTCATCGGGGCGGGCAAGAGCTTCGGCAGCTTCTCGGCGAGCTTCGATGTCCCGTAGCCGCCCGGCGTCGACAGGGTGAACCGGCGCGGGCCGACATGCCAGCCGTCCCCCGGCTGGGCCAGGGCGCGCAGGGCCACCTCATCGGGCGCTGGCGTCTCGCGCAGGAAGACCACATGCACCAGCTTCGGCTCCGCGCTGCCAAAGGGATGATCGGTCAGCGCCCCGGCAATCTCCTCCGGCGTCAGCACGAAGGTCTCCGGCGCAAAGCCGAAGCGCGCGGCAATCGCGTCGCGGATCATCGGCTCCAACTCCGGCGCGGCGCGGTCGCTGTCGAACACCGCGTTCCCCGACTGGATATAGGTCTGCACCCTGCCGAACCCCATCCCGGCCAGAATCTCCCGGAACTCCGCCATTGGCAGCTTCCCCGCCCCCGAGACGTTCACCCCCCGCAGCAAGGCAACCCGCATGCCCATGTTTTCACCTGGCTCCAAATATCCCCGCCGGAGGCAAACCCGAGCGGTCTTGCGTCCTTCACGCAAGACCGAGAGACAAAAGACTTGCGCGGAACGCGCTCATTTCGACAAGCGTCAGCCCACATCCGTCCGTCCGCGACGGTCGCCGCGCAGGTTGGCGTAAAGCACATGGTTGCGCCAGCGCCCGTTGATCTGCAGATAGCTCTGCGCCACGCCTTCATACTTGAAGCCGCAGGTCTCCAGCACCCCGCGCGAGGGCAGGTTCTCGGGCAGGCAGGCCGCTTCCAGCCGTGACAGGTCCAGCCGGGTGAAGGCGTGGTGGGTCAGCGCCAGGATCGCCTCGCGCATGTAGCCCTGCCGGGCGAAAGGCGCCCCGATCCAGTAGCCGAAGGTCCCGGTCTGTGCCGGTCCGCGGCGGATGTTGTCCAACGTCAGCGCGCCAAGCAGTTGCTGGTCGGCGCGCCGGATCAGCAGCGTCGGCAGTGCC
>JAGPCN010000144.1 GCA_018058035.1 Fuscovulum sp. | reverse complement strand
GTCAGGTCGCGGCCCTTGAAGCGGATGGAGCCGCCGGTGATGCGGCCGGTCTTGCCGAGGTCGCGCATCACCGCCAGCGCCACGGTGGACTTGCCGCAGCCCGATTCGCCGACCAGGCCCATCGCCTCTCCGGCCATGACGGTGCAGGAGAAATCCATCACCGCCGGAATTTCGCGGGCGCGGGTGAAGAAGCTGATCGAGAGGTTCTCGATTTCGAGGATCGGTTTCGACGGGTCCCAGTTGTCCATGGTCGGCTCCTTCGGGAAGGGTCGGGACCGGGGGCCAGCCCCCGGACCCCCGGGATATTTAGGGACAGATGAAGGGCAAGGGGCGGTTCATCAGTCTTTCAGGCTTTCTTCGCGCAAGCCGTCGGCCAGGAGGTTGAGGCCGAGGACCAGGCTCATCAGCGCCAGCGCCGGCACAAGGGCGGGGTGCAGGTAGACCGAGAGGAGGCGGCGGCCGTCGTCGATGGTGCTGCCCCAGTCGGGGCTTTCGGGGCTGACGCCCAGGCCGAAGAAGCCAAGGGTGCCAAGGAGGATGGTGGTGTAGCCGATGCGCAGGCAGAAATCGACGATCAGGGGGCCGCGGGCGTTGGGCAGGATTTCCCACAGCATGATGTACCAGGGGCTTTCGCCGCGGGTCTGGCCGGCGGCGACATAGTCGCGGGCCTTGATGTCCATCACCAGGCCGCGGACGATGCGGAAGACGCCCGGCGAGTTCACGAAGACCACCGAGACGAAGACGTTCAGGAGGTTCGGGTCCATCGAGAACAGGCCGGTCGGGTCGGCGTTGAAGGCAAGGCCCGAGTAGGCCCAGAGGCCAAGGGCCAGCGTGATGCCGACATAGAGGTTGCGGCGCGGCGGGTTGGTCTTGAAGCGCGAGTTGAAGAGGGTGGCGAAGAAGATCACCGGGAACAGGAACAGCACCGCCGCGAAGTACATCGGGATGCCGGTCTGCACCATTTCCGGCGTGACCAGCAGGTAGAAGAGCAGGATGACCGGGAAGGCCAGCACCAGGTTGGCCAGGAAGCTGAGCAGCGTGTCCATCTTGCCGCCGAAGTAGCCCGCCGGCAGGCCCAATGTGATGCCGACCATGAAGGCGAACATCGTGGCGGCGGGCGCGATCTGCAGCACCCGGCGCGCGCCCATCACCACGCGGGAAAACACGTCGCGCGCCAGGCTGTCGCCGCCGAACAGGTAGTAGCCGTAGAGATCGTCGTTGCCGGCCGGCAGCGGCGAGCCGGGCGGGGCGTTCTTCAGCCCCGACAGTTGCGCCAGCGGGTCATGGGTGATGATCAGGTCGGCGAAGATCGCCGTGAACACCCAGAACAGCACGATGGCGAGTCCGAACAGGCCGACGGGGCTGTCCATCAGCTTGCCGTAAAGGCCGAGCCGCTTCTTGAAGCTGATCGACAGGGCGAAAGTGACCACCAGCGCCAGCCAGACCGGCCAGAACGCCTGCGCGGCGCGGGCGAAGATGGCTGCCCAGGAGAGGTCTTCCATGATGCTCTCCTCAGGCCAGCCGGATGCGGGGGTTCAGGAAGACATAGCCGACATCGGAAATCAGCTGTGTCAGAAGGACCACCAGCACGGCGACAACCGAACAGGCCAGCAGCATGTTGATGTCGTTGTTGCCGGCGGCTTGTACCAGCGTCCAGCCGAAGCCCTTGTAGTTGAACAGGGTTTCCACGATGACGACGCCGTTCAAAAGCCAGGGGAACTGCAGCATGATCACCGTGAAGGGGGCGATCAGGGCGTTGCGCAGCGCGTGTTTCATCACCACGTTGCGGAAGCTGACGCCCTTCAGCCGGGCGGTGCGGATGTATTGCTGGGTCATCACTTCGGTCATCGAGGCGCGGGTCATCCGGGCGATGTAGCCGATGCCGTAAAGCGCGATGGTCAGCACCGGCAGGGCGAAGTTCCAGAAGGTGATGTCGTCCATCGCGGATGTGGCGGTGCCCTGGAACAGGGTCTTGCCCGAGAGCCAGCCCCAGTCGGCCAGAAGCGGCGAAAGGCCGGCGGTGGCACTGGCGAAAAGCGCGATGAAGATCACGCCCGAGACATATTCCGGGGTGGCGGTGGTGGCGATGGCAAAGGTCGACAGCACGCGGTCGGTCCGGCTGCCCTCGCGCATCCCCGACAGCACGCCCAGGATCAGCGAGGTCGGCACCATCACGATCATCACCCAAAGCATCAGCCAGCCGGTGTGGCCCAGGCTGCGGCCCAGGACCTCGGCCACTGGTTGCTTGAAGACGGTGGACCAGCCCCAGTCGCCCTGCAGGATGCCGCAAAAGCGCGGCGCGGTCTCGGCGGTCAGTCCTTCGGTGATGCAGCGGCCGCGCTGGACGCCATCGACCTCGCGCTGCCAGCCGGGCAGGGCGCCCAGCCATTGCCCGTAGCGGACAAAGACCGAACCGTCATGCCCGTTCTCGTACAGCCAGGTCTTCACCGCATCATCCGCCATCCGCACCGAAGCCTCGGATTTCGCAAGTTTTTCCAGGTTGGGGGGCAGGTTCGTCAGGTAGAAGACGATGAAGGTCAGCGCCAGCGCGGTCAGTATCATGACCCCGATGCGGCGCAGGATGAACAAGGGCATGTCGTGTCCTTTCCCTTGGCCCGCGCGGCGGCGGACAGAGAAGACCGGCTGGGCCGGAGCGACTTGGGGACGCAGGGGAAGGAGGGCGCAGGCCCTCCCTCCGGTCTGTCAGGGCAGGCGGATCAGGCCGCGATCCACCACTTGTAGTGGTGATGCTCGAAGGTGGCGTGCATGTCGCAGCCCTTCACCTTCGGATCGAAGTGGCGGTAGAGCGAGCGCCAGTAGGCCTGCACCATCACGCCCTGTTCCTGCATGATCTGCTCGATCCGCTCCATCAGCTTGGAGCGCTCGGCCGCATCGGCGATCGACAGGGCCTTGCCCAGCGTCTCGTCGAACTCGGTGTTCGAGAAGGCGCTTTCGTTCCAGGCCTCGCCGCTGCGGTAGGCCAGCGCCAGGACCTGCACGCCCAGGGGCCGCATGTTCCATTCGGTGGCGCTGAACGGGAACTTGGTCCAGTCGTTCCAGAACGTCGAGCCCGGCAGAACGGTGCGCTTGATGTTGATGCCGGCGTCGCGGATCTGGGCGGCGACGGCGTCGCAGGTGGCGGCCTGCCAGGCGTCGTCCAGCGAGATCAGCTCGAACTCGTAGTCGGTCTTGCCGGCGGCGTCGATCGCGGCCTTGCCGGCGGCGGGGTCCACCACCAGCGGGGGCAGCGCAAAGTATTCCGGGTGGATCGGGCAGACGTGGTGGTTTTCCGCGACCGTCCCGAGGTTGGAATAGCCCAGTTCCAGCACCACCTTGTTGTCGACGCACTGAACCAGGCCGCGGCGGACGTTGACGTCCTTGTATTCCTCGGCCAGCTGGTTGAAGCGCACCGCCAGGGTGGCCGAGGTCACGGCTTCGGACTTGGTCCAGCCCAGGCCGTCCAGCAGGTCGATGAACTCACCCACCGACTGGTAGGTGGCGTCGATCTCGCCCGAGCCGGCGGCGGCCACTTCGGCGGCCGGGTCGGTGCCCAGGTCGATGTATTCGATCTTGTCCAGCCAGGGTCCGCCATAGACGGCGGTGCCCCACCAGGTGTGGTTGGGGTTCTTGGCCAGCACGACCTTGACGCCGATTTCCACGGTTTCCGGCAGGTAGGGGCCGGTGCCCGGGGTCTGGGTCGGGTCGCCGTTCTCGTAGGACTTGTGCACGATCGCGGCCGGATAGTCGGCCATGCCGGCGATGATGGTGATGTCGGGCGCCTTCAGCACCATCTTCACGGTCATCGGATCGACCACCGTCACCGCACCCTCGCGCGGCTGCAGGAACTTGACCTCGATGGTCTTGGTGGCGTCGGCCGGATCGGGCTGCTGCTCGGTCACTTCGTCGCACAGCGCCGCCATCCGCCCGGCCATCGAGTTGCCCTCGACCTTGCCGTCGCACCAGCGCAGGATGTTGTGGGCCACGTCCTCGGCGGTGAAGTCGTCGCCGTTGTTCCACTTGACGCCCGGGCGCACCTTCAGCGTGTATTCGGTGGCGTCGGCGTTGGCTTCCCAGTTTTCAACCAGCATGCCGCGGATCGAGCCGTCATTGTTGTATTCGACCAGGTATTCCAGCCAGCCGCGGGTGACGTTGGCGATCTGGCTCCAGTCGGCGGTGCGCGGGTCCTTCAGACCCTTGGTCTCCATCGAGATGCGCAGCGTGCCGCCGGCGACCGGGGTTTCCTGCGCCAGCGCCGGGGCATCCAGCCCGATCAGCCCGTAGGCCGCCGCGGCCGACACGCCAAGCGCGGTCGAGCGGGCCAGGAATTCGCGGCGGCTCAGCAGGCCCGCGCGCACTTCCTCGGCATACATCCGCGCCGCGGGGTGCAGCGTCTGGACGTTGGTAAGGTCTTTCATTCCGTTGTCTCCCTGTCAGTTGATCCGGTTCCGGTCTGTGCCGTTCGGTCCGGAGGAGAGGTGGCATGCTCTTGCCGCGCCCCTGCGCGACAAGGCCCGGTCTGATGCCGGACCTGCTTCCCCCCGATGGCCGCATTTCCGCACGGTTCGCGCCCCTTCGTCAATGACCGTCTCAGACGGGTTGAAGGGCGAAAACGACATTCCTTGCGTCCAGGCGACGCGATCCTGTCGCAAACGGGCCACCTGCCCGCCGGGCCCGCCAAGTCAGGCCGACCGGCGGAACGCCGTGGGCGACTTGCCCGTCAAATGCTGGAAGGCGCGGGTGAAATAGGCCGCCGAGTTGAAGCCGAGCTCGGCCGCGATCCGGCCCACCGGCGTCTTGGTTTCGGCCAGAAGCTTGCGCGCCTCGAAGATCCGGCGGTCCTGCAACAGCGCGCTGGCCGGGCGCCCGCAGGCGGCGTTGCAGCAGCGCGTCAGATGCGTCGGCGTCACCCCCAGGGCCGCGGCAAACTCTGCCACCCCCATTCCCGAGCGGAAGTCACGCTCCAGCAGTGCGGTATAGCGCGCCACCAGCCGCCGGGTTGCGTCGGGCTTGGGCATCTCGCTTTCGGCCTTCTTGGCCTGCCGCTCCAGCCAGACGCCCAGAAGCCCCAGGTAATGCCGCGTCGCCCGGTCATGGGCGGGCGTATCGGCATCCATCTCGCGCCCGATCATGTCCAGAAGCACGTTCAGCTCCTGCTGGGCATGCACCTCGCGGATGCGCAGGTGCAGGGGCACCTTGGGCAGGGTCACGTCGCAGTCGCGGCCGAAGAACACCGCGGTGCCGAACACGGCCGGCCCGGCCTCGAACCCGTGCATCACGCCGGGCGGGATGAAGATCGCGTTGTGGGCGGTGTAGCCGCGGGTGACGCCCTGCACGGTGATCCGGCCCTGGCCCTTGGTGAACCACAGGAAACAGGGCTCGGACAGAGACCGCATCGCCTCGACGCGCCAGCGTCCGGCCGCGGCCAGCCGCGGGATGGCCACCAGTCGCAGGTTAGGAACGCTCGACATGTCTTGCATCTTCAACGGGAATCCAATCCGGGTCGCGCCAAGGTTAGCCGTGGCGGACAGCGCAACCAAAGCAAAAAGATGACCATTCCGTGAAGTTGTCCACAGGCGGGGCCGAAACCTGTGCATAACCCTGTGGATCGGCGGAAGTTGGCCTAGGGCAGGGCGATCCCGGTCCAGTCGCCCATCCGGCTGCGGAACCAGGTGCGCTGGCGCTTGGCGTATTGCCGGCTGGCCAGCTGCGCGGCTGCCACGGCATCCGCCAGCGGCATCTCGCCGCGCAGATGCGCCACCAGTTCCGGCGCCCCGATCGCCCGTGCCCAGGGGCGGGCGGGGCCCCAGACCGGCAACGCGGCCCGCGCCTCCTCCAGCGCGCCGGCCGCCATCATGGCCTGGAACCGGGCGTCGATGCGGGCGTTCAGCCAGTCCACCCCGGGCCGGATCACCAGCGCCTCTGCCTCGGCCCGCGGCACCAGCGGCGCGCCCGTCCGCGCCTGCCAGTCGGCCAGCCCGCGCCCGGTGGCGCGCAGCACCTCCCAGGCGCGCTGGACGCGCGCCGGGTTGGCCAGGTCGATCCGCGCCGCGGTTGCCGCATCCAGCCCCGCCAGCATCGCCGGAAAGTCGCCGGCCCGCAGCGCGTCGGCCTCGGCCCGCACCGCGGCCGGCACCGGCGGCACTTCGGCCAGCCCCTCGGTCAGCGCCATGAAATAAAGGCCCGTGCCCCCCACGATCACCACCGGCCGGTCCGGCAGCCCCGCCACCGCGCGCAGCCAGTGACCCACCGACCAGTCCTGATCGCGCCCGACATGGCCATACAGCGCATGCGGCAGCGCCGCCTCCTCGGCCGCCGAAGGCCGCGCGGTCAGCACCCGCCAGCAGGAATAGACCTGAAGCGCATCGGCATTGACGATCAACCGCCCGTCGCGCGCGGCCAGGTCCATCGCCAGCGCCGACTTGCCGCTGGCCGTCGGCCCCGCGATCAGGACCGGCGCCTCGCGCGAAATCCGGGCCAGCACCCCTGCCTTCATCTGTCCTCAAATATCCCGGGGGTCCGGGGGCCGGCCCCCGGTCCTGCCCGCAGTCACCGGGTTGAACCTTCCATCATTTTCCCGCATTTTGCGGCGCAATCCAAGAGAACACCGAAATACGGGGGAAGTCCGATGTCCGCAGCCGCCTCAGCCGGGGTCCGATACAGTCGCGTCATGCTCAAGATCTCGGGCGAGGCGCTGATGGGCGACCAGGGCTATGGCCTGCACCCCCCCACCGTCCAGCGCATCGCGCATGAGGTGAAGTCGGTGCAGGAACTTGGCGTCGAGATCTGCATGGTGATCGGCGGCGGCAACATCTTTCGCGGCCTGCAAGGCAGCGCCCAGGGGATGGAACGCACCACCGCCGACTACATGGGCATGCTGGCGACCGTGATGAACGCGCTGGCGATGCAGTCGGCGCTGGAACAGATCGGCGTCTTCACCCGCGTCATCTCGGCCATCCCGATGGATCAGGTGTGCGAGCCCTACATCCGCCGCCGCGCCGTGCGCCACCTGGAAAAGAAACGCGTCTGCATCTTTGCCGCCGGCACCGGCAACCCCTATTTCACCACCGACACCGCCGCCACCCTGCGCGCCAGCGAGATGGGCTGCGAGGCAGTGTTCAAGGGCACCAAGGTCGACGGCGTCTACGACAAGGACCCCAAGAAGCACGCCGATGCGAAACGCTATGACGTGGTCAGCTATGACGAGACGCTGGAAAAGCACCTGGGCGTGATGGATGCCACCGCCATCGCCCTGGCCCGCGACAACCGGCTGCCGATCATCGTCTTCAGTCTTGACGAACCCGGCGGCTTCCGCGGCATCCTGGCCGGGAAGGGGACCTACACCACCGTCAGCGAGTGACGGCGCGGCGTCGCGACCGGAGTTTTCGAAAACTCCGGTCCGGAGCCTTCAAAGGCTCCGGCGCGATTTCTTCGAAGAAATCGCTCTCCGACGCACCCGCTTTGATTTTCCCCTCCATCCCCGATAGAAGGGGCCAAAGACCAAGGGAAGAAGACCCATGTCCGACGATTTCGAACTTGATACCGACGACCTGACCCGCCGCATGGATGGCGCGCTTGGCGCGCTGCGCACCGAATTCGCCAGCCTGCGCACCGGCCGGGCCTCGGCCTCGATGCTGGAGCCGATCCATGTCGATGCCTATGGCCAGACGACGCCGATCAACCAGCTGGGCACGGTGAACGTGCCCGAACCGCGCATGGTCACGATCAACGTCTGGGACAAGGGCATGGTCAGCAAGGTCGAAAAGGCGATCCGCGAGTCGGGCCTTGGAATCAACCCGCAGCTCAACGGCACCATCATCATGCTGCCAATTCCCGAACTGAACGAACAGCGCCGCAAGGAACTGACCAAGGTCGCCGCCGCTTACGCCGAACATGCCCGCGTGGCGATCCGCAACCTGCGCCGCGACGGCATGGACCAGATCAAGAAGGCCAAGGCCAAGCATCTGTCGGAAGACGACGCCAAGTTCTGGGAGGGCGAGGTGCAGGAGATGACCGACAAGTACATCAAGCTGATCGACCAGACGCTGGAGACGAAGCAGCACGAGATCATGCAGGTCTAGGCCAGGCCGGAAAGGACCGCGCCGATGCCCGCGGACACCCAGCGACAGGCACGGCACGCGGGCCATGTCGCCATCATCATGGACGGCAACGGCCGCTGGGCCACCAACCGCGGCTGGCCGCGGCTGGTCGGCCATCGCCGCGGCGCCGAGCGCGTCAAAGAGATCGTCCGCGCCGCCCCCGACCTGGGCGTCGAGTGGCTGACGCTTTACGCCTTCTCGACCGAGAACTGGAAGCGGTCGACCGAAGAGGTCCTTGGTCTGATGGCGATCTTTGCCCGCTACATCCAGCGCGAGGCCGACGAGATGGCGCGCGAGGGCGTGCGGATGCGCTTCATCGGCGACCGCAGCCGGCTGGCGCCCAAGCTGCAGCGCCTGATGTCGGGGATCGAGGCCAAGACCGCCCACCTGAAGCGGCTGAACCTGACCGTGGCGATCAACTACGGCGGCCGCGACGAGATCACCCGCGCCGTGCGCAGCCTGATGGTCGAGGCCGCCGAGGGCCGCTTCGACCCCGCCGCGGTGACCGAGGCCGCCTTTGCCGCACGTCTGGACACCGCCGCGCTGCCCGACCCCGACCTGGTGATCCGCACCTCGGGCGAAACCCGGACGTCGAACTTCCTGCCCTGGCAGGCGGCCTATGCGGAATACGAATTCACCGAGACGCTCTGGCCCGATTTCACCCCGGCCGAACTGTCGGCGATGCTGGCCCGCTTTGGCAACCGGGACCGCCGCTTCGGGGCCGCGCGCGGATGACCGCGGCGCCCGATCCCGCGCCGATCGCCAACCGCTGGGCCGACCTGCGGCCCCGGCTGGTGTCGGCGCTTGCGATGCTGGTGGTGGGGGCGGTGGCGGTCTGGCACGGCGGCATGCTGTTTGCCGAACTGGCCGTCATCTGCACCGGGCTGATGATGTGGGAACTGGCCCGCATGACCCGGGGCGAGGGGCATGACGCCTCGATCCTGCTGGGTTTTCTGGCCGCGGCGGTGCTGGCGCTGAACCTCTGGGCGCCGCACCCCTGGGTGCTGCCGCTGCTGCTGCTGCCGGTGCTGGTGGGCATCATCGCGCCGCGCCGCGACACCGCCGTCTTCGCGGCCTACGCACTGGTGATCCTGGCCACCGGCTGGGCGCTGGTGGCGCTGCGCCATGGCGCGGGGGTGCGGCCGCTGATCTGGCTCTTGGCGCTGGTGATCGCCTCGGACGTGCTGGGCTATTTCGCCGGCCGAATTCTGGGCGGGCCAAAGTTCTGGCCGCGTGTCAGCCCCAAGAAGACCTGGTCGGGCACGGTTGCGGGCTGGGTCGGGGCGGCGGGCGTGGGTCTGGCGTTCTGGGCCGCGGGGCAGGGCAGCGCGGCGCTGGTCTGGGTCTCGCCGCTGGTCGCCTTTGCCGGGCAGATGGGCGACATCGCCGAAAGCGCGATCAAGCGCCGCGCCGGGGTCAAGGACAGTTCGGGCCTGATTCCCGGTCACGGCGGGCTGATGGACCGCTTCGACGCGCTGGCCTTTGCGGCGATCCTGGCGGTGCTGCTGCTGCCCGTGCTGCCGCTGTTCCCAAGGGGCTGAACCGATGCGCAGCCTGTCGATCTTTGGCGTCACCGGCTCCATCGGCGAACAGACGGTGGACCTGATCTGCCGCGCCGGAGGGGCGCAGGCCTTCCGCACCGTGGCCCTGACCGGCGGGCGCAACATCGCGCGGCTGGCCGAGATCGCGCGCCTCTTGCGCGCCGAGATCGCCGTCTGCGCCGACCCCGCCGACCTGCCCGCCCTGCGCCACGCCCTGGCCGGGACCGCGACCGAGGCCGCCGCCGGCACGCAGGCGATCGCCGAGGCCGCCGACCGCCCCGCCGACTGGGTGATGTCGGCCATCGTCGGCGCGGCCGGTCTGGTGCCGGGCCTGCGCGCGCTGGCCCATGGCAGCACGCTGGCGCTGGCCAACAAGGAATCGCTGGTCACCGCGGGGCAATTGCTGATGGCGACGGCCCAGGCACAAGGCGCCCGCATCCTGCCGGTCGACAGCGAGCATTCCGCCATCTTCCAGGCGCTGGCCGGCGAAGACATCGCTGCGGTGGAACGCATCATCCTGACCGCCAGTGGCGGTGCCCTGCGCGACTGGCCGCTGGAGGCGCTGGCGCGCGCCACCGTGACCGAGGCGCTGGCGCATCCGAACTGGGCGATGGGGCAACGGATCACCATCGACTCGGCCTCGATGTTCAACAAGGCGCTGGAAGTCATTGAGACGCGCGAATATTTCGGCATCGACCCGGACCGGATCGAGGTCATCGTCCATCCCGAATCGATCATCCATTCGATGGTCGGCTTTGCCGATGGGGCGATCATGGCCCACATGGGCAGCCCCGACATGCGCCATCCCATCGGCTATGCGCTGAACTGGCCCGCGCGCGCGCCGCTGCCGGTGGCGCGGCTGGACCTGGCGCAACTGGCGACGCTGACCT
>JAGPCN010000362.1 GCA_018058035.1 Fuscovulum sp. | reverse complement strand
AGGATCGGGCGGGCCAGCGCCTCGGCGCGGGTGGCGCCTTCGCCAAGGATGCGGTCGATCTCGGCGGGGTCCTTCATCAGCCGGTTCATCTCGGTGGTGATCGGCGACAGCTTGGCCACCGCCAGATCCGCCAGCGCGGGCTTGAAGGTGCCAAACTGCGCGCCGGCGAAATCGCGGATCACCTGATCTACGGTATGGCCGGCAAGGGCGGCGTAGATGTTGACCAGGTTGCGCGCCTCGGGCCGGTCGCGCAGCGCCTCGACGTCGTCGGGCAACGGCAGCGGGTCGGTCTTGGCCTTGCGGATCTTGGTCGCGATCATGTCGGCATCGTCGGTCAGGTTGATCCGGCTTTGGTCGCTGGGGTCGGACTTGGACATCTTCTTGGTGCCGTCGCGCAAGCTCATGACGCGGGTCGCGGCGCCTTCGATCAGAGGTTCGACCACCGGAAAGAAATCGACCCCATAATCGTTGTTGAACTTGATCGCGATGTCGCGGGTCAGCTCCAGGTGCTGCTTCTGGTCCTCTCCCACCGGAACCATGGTGGCGTGGTAGGCCAGGATGTCGGCGGCCATCAGCGCCGGATAGCCGAACAGGCCCAGGCTGGCCGCTTCGGCGTTCTTGCCGGCGGTCTTGTCCTTCCACTGCGTCATCCGGCTCATCCAGCCCATGCGGGCGACGCAGTTGAAGATCCAGCCCAGTTCGGCATGCGCGCTGACCTGGCTCTGGTTGAACAGGATCGAGCGTTTCGGGTCGATGCCGGCCGCGATGAAGGCGGCGGCGCCTTCGCGGGTCTGGTGGCGCAGCTTTTCCGGGTCCTGCCAGACGGTGATCGCATGCATGTCGACCATGCAGTAGATCGTCTCGATGCCCTCGTCCTGCTTTTCGACGAACCGCTTCAGCGCGCCCAGGTAGTTGCCCAGCGTCAGCCCGCCCGAAGGCTGGATGCCCGAGAAGATGCGGGGCTTGAAGGTGGCGGCCATGATGGGCTCCGTCTGGAAAAACCGGCGTGACCCGCGTAATCCATGGGCGAAGGGCCGTCAACGGCCGGAGGATTTGATGACACACGACCCGAACGCCCCGCCGCTGAACCCGCTGCCCTGGGTCGTCTGGGCCCTGGCGCTGCCGCTGATCGCGATGGAGGTGGTGCTGCAACTGGCCGAACGGGGGCTGGTCGGCGGCCAGGCGGCGATCGGCTGGCGGCTGCAGGCGATGGAGTGGTTTGCCTTTTCGCCCGACCTTCTGCGCCATGCCTGGTCGACGGGGAACTGGACGCCGGACGCGGTGTGGCGGCTGGCCAGCCATGTGCTGGTGCAGGGCGATTTCACCGCGGCGCTGTTCGGGGTCGCGATGCTGCTGGCCCTGGGCAAGATGGTGGGCGAGGTGTTCCGCTGGTGGGCGGTGGTGGCAGTGTTCCTGGGGGCCGCCGTGGCGGGGGCGGTGGTCTACACGCTGGTTCTGCCGGGGGTGCGGGCGCCGTTGATCGGGGTGTTTCCGGCGGTCTACGGGCTGATCGGGTCCTTCACCTTCCTGATCTGGGTGCGCCAGGTGGCCGAGGGCGGCAACCAGTTGCGCGCCTTCGGCCTGATCGGGATGCTGATGGGCGTCCAGCTGGTGTTCGGGGCGCTGTTCGGCGGCGGCTATGCCTGGGTGGCCGAACTGGCGGGCTTCGTGGCGGGCTTCGGGCTGTCGTTCCTGGTGGTGCCGGGCGGCTGGGGCCGGGTGATGGGACGGCTGCGGCGGCGCTAGGACTTGCTGCCGCGCCGGAGCGAGGCCCGCAGTTCCGACAGGCTCATGGCGCCGATCGCCATCGCAGCGCCGAAGTAGACGACGATCCCGGCCAGGCAGATCCCCAATAGCGCCAGCGACCGCAGGCCGGGGGCCGTCAGCAGGTCCGACAGCGCCCAGGCCAGGACCCACAGCACCACCCCCATCAGGGCCGAGGCCGCGACGATGCGGGGCAGGCGGGCGCGGAAGCGGGCGTCGAAGCGCGCCGCGTCGCCCATCGGCCGGGTGCCGCGCCACAGCTGCCAGACCATCACCCAGGCACTGGCCGAGGTGGCGATGGCGGCCGCAAGAAAGCCCACCAGCGGCATCAGCCCCACCGCCAGCGCCGCGTTCACCACCATCGACCAGACCGCAAAGCGGAACGGGCTGCGGGTATCCTCGCGCGCGTAGTATAGCGGTTGCAGCACCTTTTGCAGCACGAAGGCCGGCAGCCCCAGGGCATAGGCCGCCAGCGCCTGCGAGGTCGCCAGCGCCGCATCCGCCCCGAAGGCGCCGCGCTGGTAGATCACCGAAATGATCGGCCAGGCGATCACCACCAGCGCCACGGCGGCCGGCAGCGTCAGCAGCAGGGCGAACTCGGTGCCGCGGTTGTAGGCCATCCGAGCGCCGTCATGATCCTCGGCCCGCAGCCGGCGCGACAGCTCCGGCAACAGCACGATGCCGATGGCGATGCCGACCACACCCAGCGGCAGCTGGTACAGGCGGTCGGCATAGAACAGCCAGGTCATCGCGCCTTCGGTGGCCGATGCGACCTGGCGGCCGACGATCAGGTTGACCTGCACCACGCCGCCGGCCAGCACGGCGGGGGCGGCGATGATCGCCAGGCGCTTCAGCTCGGGCGTCAGGTGCGGCCAGCGGAATTGCAGGCGATAGCCGGTGCGGCGCACCGCGACCCAGCAGACCGCCATCTGCAACAGGCCCGAGACCGAGACCGACCAGGCCAGCGTGCGCCCCATGTCCCAGCCGAAGCGGTTGGCCATCAGCATGCCGACGATCAGGCTGGCCGACAGCAGGATCGTCACCGCCGAAGTGACGATGAAGCGGCCCAGCGAGTTCAGCATCCCGGACAACAGCGCGGTCAGCGAGATGAAGAGGATGTAGGGAAAGGCGATGCGCCCCAGCGTGACGGCCAGGTCGAAACGCGGATCGCCGGCAAAGCCCGAGGCCATCGCCAGCACCAGAAGCGGCATCGCCAGCATCGCCAGCACCGAGAACACCGTCAGCAGCGCGGCCATGCCCCACAAGGC
>JAGPCN010000143.1 GCA_018058035.1 Fuscovulum sp. | reverse complement strand
TCAGGCGATGATTTTCGAGACGACGCCGGCGCCGACGGTGCGGCCGCCTTCGCGGATGGCGAAGCGCAGTTTCTCTTCCATCGCGATCGGGGCGATCAGCTCGACCACGAACTTCAGGTTGTCGCCCGGCATCACCATCTCGGTGCCTTCCGGCAGCTGCACGGTGCCGGTCACGTCCGTCGTGCGGAAGTAGAACTGCGGGCGGTAGTTGGCGAAGAACGGCGTGTGGCGGCCGCCTTCTTCCTTGGTCAGGATGTAGGCCTCGGCCTCGAACTTGGTGTGCGGGTTCACCGACTTCGGCTTGCACAGCACCTGGCCACGTTCCACCCCGTCACGGTCGATGCCGCGCAGCAGCACGCCGACGTTGTCACCGGCTTCGCCGCGGTCCAGCAGTTTGCGGAACATTTCCACGCCCGTGCAGGTCGACTTCTTGGTCTCGCGGATGCCCACGATCTCGACCTCGTCGCCGACGTTGATCACGCCGCGCTCGATCCGCCCCGTGACAACCGTGCCGCGGCCCGAGATCGAGAACACGTCCTCGATCGGCATCAGGAACGGCTGGTCGATGGCGCGCGCCGGGGTCGGGATGTATTCGTCCACCGCCTTCAGCAGGGCGCGGATGCTGTCCTCGCCGATGTCCTTGCGCTCGCCGATCATGGCCTGGTGGGCCGAGCCCTTGATCACCGGAATGTCGTCGCCCGGATATTCGTAGGACGAGAAGAGCTCGCGCACTTCCATTTCCACCAGTTCCAGCAGTTCCGGGTCATCGACCAAGTCCACCTTGTTCATGTAGCACACCATGTAGGGAATGCCGACCTGGCGGCCCAACAGGATGTGTTCACGGGTCTGCGGCATCGGGCCGTCGGACGCCGCGCAGACCAGGATCGCGCCGTCCATCTGGGCGGCACCGGTGATCATGTTCTTGACGTAGTCGGCGTGGCCGGGGCAGTCGACGTGGGCGTAGTGGCGCGCTTCGGTCTCGTATTCCACATGCGCGGTCGAGATCGTGATGCCGCGCGCCCGCTCTTCCGGAGCGCCGTCGATCTGGTCATAGGCGCGGAATTCGCCGAAATACTTCGTGATCGCCGCCGTCAGCGTCGTCTTGCCATGGTCAACGTGGCCGATCGTGCCGATGTTGACGTGCGGTTTGGTCCGTTCAAACTTTGCCTTTGCCATGATCGGGCGCCCTTGCTGTCTGGGGCCCGGGATAGGGCCCTCGGTCTACTCGCGCGGCGGCTTAAAGGGCAAAGCGGGGAAAATCAAGCCTCAGTTGGCCGGATCGGCGGGTTCGGAGGCTTCGGCCGGAGCGGCCGCGGCGGCCTCTGCGGCGGCCTTGATCGCGGTGTCGCGTTCGGCCAGGGCGGCCTTAAGCTCTTCGGGGGTCATGTCGAACCACTCGGGGTGCTCCAGCAGCCAGTCCTCGACCTTGCGGACGGCGTTGAAGGCCAGCGCGTCCATCTGCTGCTGCTTGGAGCGGGTCAGGCCAGTGCCGATCACGGTGTCGCCCGACAGGCTTTCGAAGACGGTGATCTGGTGGCCCTCGGAGTTCAGCTTCTTCTGGGCGGCGTCGTCCCAGATGTTGGCGGTGACCACCAGGACCGACTTGGGCGCCGCGACCACCGGAATGCCGGGCGGGGCCAGCGCATAGGCATCGACCGAGATGCCGATGTTGTAAAGCTTGCTGCCCGTATAGCGCCCGAAGCGGTCGGTGACGGCCTTTTCGATGGCGGTCTCCCAGTCCGCGGGCGTGGCGGGGCGGCTGATCGGCACCATCTGCACCTTGTCGGCAACCGCGATGTTCAGGCCCAGGCCAAAATCGCCCAGGGGCATCGGCGGATCGGCCAGGTCGTTTCTAGCACAGGCGGCAAGCAGCAGCAGGGTGGCGGCGATCAGGCGCGGCATGGCAGGTCTTTCCTTGGCGGCTGCCCCGAGCCTTAGCGAAGGAACGACCGTGCCGCAACAGCCCCCTCTTCGCGCATCTGCGACGGCTGATCGGACGAACGCGCCAGAGGGGAGGCACGCGACGAGGAGACGCAGTCGAACGAGGAGCATTGGTGACGCCGGAAATCGCGCTATCCTTGCCTCATGTCCGTCCTGCGCCCCCTTCCCCAGGGCCCCCTGCCCGCCCGCGTGCCGCTGGCCACCGAACCCCTGGGCATCTGGGGCAGCCTGCGCGCGGGCCGCCGCAACGTGCTGGAGCTGATCCCCGAGATCGCGACGCGGGCGCCGATGATCTCGGGCACCACGGGCAAGCGCTGGCACATGGTGATGGAGCCCGAGGCGCTGAAGCAGATCCTGCGCGACCGGGTGGGGAATTATCCGAAGTCGGTGGTGACCAAGCTGATCCTGGAACCCGCCATCGGCGACAGCCTGTTCGTCGCCGAAGGCGCCGAATGGATGTGGCAGCGGCGCACCGCGGCGCCGGTCTTCACCCACCGCAACGTCAGCGCGCTGGCCCCGGTGATGACGTCGGCGGCGGAGCGCGCCTGCGCACGGCTGGTGCGGGGGCGGGCGGCCAACCTGTTCGACGAGATGGTGACGGCGACCTTCGAGGTGATCTCGGACGTCACCTTCTCGGGCGGGGCGGCCTTTGACCGGGCGGCAGTGCATCGGGCGATCGAGGATTACATCGGCCAGACCGCCAAGGTTTCGGTGCTGGACATCCTGGGCGCGCCCGCTTGGGTGCCGCGGCCGGGGCGGCTGATGACGGGGGCCGCGATGCGGCAGACCAAGCGGCTGGCCGACCGGGCGATTGAATCGCGCCGCGCCGAGGGGGCGAAGCTGCCGCCCGACCTGCTGGACCTGCTGATGGCGGGCGCCGACCCTGAAACCGGGCGGCGGATGACCACGGACGAATTGCGCGACAACCTGTTGACCTTCATCGTGGCGGGGCACGAGACGACGGCGCTGACGCTGAGTTGGGCGCTCTATCTCTGCGCCTTCGATCCGGCGGTACAAGAGGCCGCGCGGGCCGAGGCGCAGGGGGTGCTGGGAGACCGCGCGGCCACCGCCGCCGACGTGCCCGCCCTGCCCCTGATCCGGCGGATCGTGGACGAGGCGCTGCGGCTTTATCCGCCCGCCGCCTTCCTGTCGCGCACGGCGCAAGGCCCCGACGAGTTGTGCGGGCGCGAGATCCGGGCGGGCGATACGGTGATCCTGCCGATCTATGCGCTGCACCGCCACCACGCGCTGTGGCAGGCGCCCGACAGCTTTGATCCCGGGCGCTTTGCCGAGGCAAAGGCGGTGCCGCGGTTCCACTACCTGCCCTTCGGCGACGGGCCGCGCATCTGCATCGGCGCCAGCTTTGCGCTGCAAGAGGCGGTGATCATCCTGGCCACCCTGCTGGCCCGGTTCCGCTTTGCGCGGGTCCCCGGACGGGAGCCGAAGCCGGTGATGATCCTGACGCTGCGGCCCGAAGGCGGGGTCTGGCTGCAGGTCGACCCCGCCTGACGCCGCGAACCTGATGCAGGGCCGCAACGCAAGGCGATGAAATGCCTTGCATTTCGCGTTACGGGTGCAGCAGCGCAACGGGCGTCTGCTATCGGTCGGGACAGTTCCTTTCCCATCAGGTTCCGACATGTCCGCAGCAGATACCCCGACGCCCCAGTCCCTTGCCGCCATCCTCCGCAGTTGGCTGACACCGGGCAAGGCGATGGCCTTCCTGGCCCATTGCACCACCGCCGTCACCTTTGGCTCGGCGATCTATGCCTGGTTCTATCCCGAAGCCGCCGGAGAATTCCTGGCCCGGCTGACCCGGCAGATGGACACCGCCATATCCGCGATGGAGGAGACCGCCGGGAACACCGCCGAGACGGCGGCGAACACTGCCGAAACTGCCGACAACACCGCCGCGACGGCCGAGAATACCGCGCGGCTGGCCGAGGCGGTGGCCGACCGGCCCCGGCTGGGGGTGCGGCTTTACGCGGCCGGCGGGAACTCGGGCTTCCAGATCCAGTTCACTGTGCAGAACATGCTGGCCCAGCCGCTGACCGATGTCGCCATCGTGGCCTTCGACAGCGAAGGCGGCGCCTATACCAGCTTCGATGTCTTTACCGTACCGCCGCTGGAAACCGCGGTCGAGCCGATGGACAAGCCGGTCGGGTCGGTCTGCCTCAGCTATGTCGTGCAGGACGGCACCGGCACCCGCTATACCGAGATGCGGTCCTTCGTGGCCAACAGCGCGCCGACGCGCGACGACATGGGCAATGCGGGCACCTATGATGCCAAGGTGCTGAGCTATGTCTTTGCGGCCGAACCCGATCCGGCACTGATGATCTGCAACGGCAAGGCCTATGCGCTGGCCGACCTGCGGACGGAAAAGGCCGCCCGCGCGCCCTGAGGCGTGACCTCAGGTAAAGCGGTTGTCGCGGGGAAAGCCGCGCGGGGCCATCTTGCCGGCGCCGGCGCGGGGGCCCAGCCATTCGGTCAGGTCGGATTCCGTGCGGGTGCGTCCGGCCGGGTCCTTCCACGACAGGCCCTGCGCCAGGGTGAAGGCGATGGCATCGCTTAGCCCGCCATCCTTGTATTTCTGCAGCCGCACGCCCTTGCCGCGCGCCATTTCCGGCAGTTCGGCCAGCGGGAAGACCAGCAGCTTGCGGTTTTCGCCCACCACGGCGACGTGGTCGCCCGTCGCGGGGGTGCAGACCACGGCCTTGTCGCCGTCGCGCACGTTCAGCACCTGCTTGCCGGCCTTGGTCTGGGCCACCAGTTCCTCGGCGGGGACGACAAAACCGTCGCCGGCGCTGGAGGCCAGCAGGTATTTCGCGCCCGCCCGGAACAGGATCAGGTCGGTGATGCCGGTATCGTTCGGCAGGTCGACCATCAGGCGGACGGGTTCGCCCATGCCGCGGCCGCCGGGCAGGTTGGCGCCGATCAGGGTGTAGAACCGGCCGTTCTCGGCCAAGAGAAGGATCTTGTCGGTGGTCTCGGCGTGGAAGGCAAAGCGGGGGCCGTCGCCGTCCTTGAACTTCTGTTCCGCGGCCAGGTCGACATGGCCCTTCATGGCGCGGATCCAGCCCATGCGGGAACAGATCACGGTGATCGGCTCGCGTTCGATCATCGCCTCGAAGGGCACCTCCTCGACATCGCCGGCCTCGGCCAGGGTGGTGCGGCGGTCACCGCCGGGGGTGCCCTTGCCGAACCGCTTGCGGATGTCTTCCAGCTCTTCGCCGATCCGCGCCCATTGCAGGCGGTCGCTGTCCAGCAGGTCGGCCAGGCCGGCGCGTTCGGCCATCAGCGCGTCGCGCTCGGCCCGCAGCTCCATCTCTTCCAGCCGCCGCAAGGACCGCAGGCGCATGTTCAGGATCGCCTCGGCCTGCACCTCGGTCAGCTCGCCCTCGCCGGGGGCCGGGCTGAGATAATCCTTCTCGGACGTGGCCTTGCGGTGTTCGCGGCCCCAATGCTCGCGCATCAGGGCGGCCTTGGGGTCGTCATCGTAGCGGATGATGTCGATCACCCGGTCGAGGTTCAGGTAGGCGATGATGAAGCCTTCCAGAACCTCAAGCCGGTGGTCGATCTTGTCGATGCGGTGTTCGCTGCGACGGATCAGCACGTCGCGGCGGTGGTCCAGGAAAGCGCGCAGAACCTCTTTCAGCGAACAGACGCGCGGCACGCGGCCGTCGATCAGCACGTTCATGTTCAGGCTGAACCGGCTTTCCAGGTCGCTGTTGCGAAACAGCATCCCCATCAGCATGTCCGCGTCGACGGTGCGGGCGCGGGGTTCGATGACGATGCGCAGGTCCTCGGCGCTTTCGTCGCGCACATCGGCTAGCAGCGGCACCTTCTTCAGCTCGATCAGCTCGGCCAGCTTTTCGATCAGCTTGGACTTGGCGACCTGATAGGGGATCTCGGTGACCACGATCTGCCAGGTGCCGCGGCCCAGATCCTCGACCTGCCATTTCGCCCGGGTGCGGAACGATCCGCGGCCGGTCTCGTAGGCCTCACGGATCGCCTCGCGGCTTTCGATCAGCACGCCGCCGGTGGGGAAATCGGGGCCGGGGATCAGCGCGACCAGGTCGGCCACGGTGGCCTCGGGCTGTTTCAGCAGCAGGTGGCAGCCCTGGATCAGCTCGTCCAGGTTGTGCGGCGGGATGTTCGTCGCCATGCCGACGGCGATGCCGCTGGAGCCATTGGCCAAGAGGTTCGGGAAGGCCGCGGGCATCACCACGGGCTCTTCCAGCGTGCCGTCGTAATTGGGGCGGAAGTCGACGGAGTTTTCGGCCAGGCCTTCCATCAGTGTCTCGGCGATGGCGGTCAGGCGGGCCTCGGTGTAGCGGCTGGCCGCCGGGTTGTCGCCGTCGATGTTGCCAAAGTTGCCCTGCCCGTCGACCAGCGGGTAGCGGACGTTGAAATCCTGCGCCAGCCGGGCCATCGCGTCATAGATCGCGGCATCGCCATGCGGGTGATAGTTGCCCATCACGTCGCCGGAAATCTTGGCCGACTTGCGGAAGGCGCTGGTCGCCGACAGCCGCAGCTCTCGCATGGCGTAAAGGATTCGGCGGTGAACCGGCTTCAGCCCGTCGCGCGCATCGGGCAGGGCGCGGTGCATGATGGTGGACAGCGCATAGGTCAGATACCGTTCCCCGATCGCGCGGGAGAGCGGTTCGGCCACGGTCAGGCCATAGGGCTTGTCGCTGTCGTCATCGGTGGACATGGATGTTGTGTAGTGCTCCGGCGCGGCGCGGTCCAGCCGGTTTGCGTGGGCGCCTTGCCACAGTCGGGCGAAGGGTCGGAAACGGCTGGATTTTCCCTCTCAAACTGTGGCGGGAATGTGGTAAGGGGGCATATCTGCCGCTGCCCCTGGTTCGTTCAATGCTTCGTCTCTCAGTGCTTCTTTGTGCTGCCCTGTTCGTCACCCTGCTGATCGGCGGTGAGGACAAGGGGCAGATGCGTCCCGGTCTTGCCCGCGCCATTGCCGCGGGCGAGGAGATCACGGTGATCGAACGGCGCTGGACGCCGGTGGCCGAGGTGGTGCCCGCGGTGGCCGAGGCGTCCGATGCGATCGCGCCGACGCCCGCCGTTGCGCCGGCCGAACCCGTCGAGGTGGCGATGGCCCCGCCGCCCGAACCCGTCGCCAACGCGCCAGAAGTGAACCCCGAGCCGGTCTTTACCCTGTCGGCCCTGCCCACCGTGACGATGGAAACCGAGGCGCCGGTGGCCGAGGAACCCGCCGCTGCGGCGGCCTCGGGCGGTATCTGGTATGTCACTGCCGGCAGCGTGAACGTGCGCGAAGGCCCCTCGACCGATACCTCGGTCGTCGACAAGCTGACCCGCGGCGAGGCGGTCGCCGTCAGCTTCGAACCCGGCTCGGAATGGGCGCTGGTGACGATCGAGGGCGACGGCACGCAAGGCTATGTCGCGCTGCGCTTCCTGTCGCCCGAAGCGCCGTGATCCGTTCTTGATTTGACGCCTGCCACCGCAGCCCCTAGGGCTGGCAAGAAACACGGGCAGGCACATGGACAAGACGATTCTCATCACCGGGTGTTCCTCGGGCATCGGGCTGGATGCGGCGCGCGGCATGAAGGCGCGCGGCTGGCGCGTGTTCGCGACCTGCCGGCAAGAGGCCGACTGCGCCCGCCTGCGCGACGAGGGGCTGGAGAGCTTTGCGCTGGACTATGCCGACGAGACCAGCATCGCCGAGGCCGTTGAAGCGGTGGCGGAACGCACCGGCGGGCGGCTGGACGTGCTTTACAACAACGGCGCCTTCGCCTGCCCCGGCGCGGTCGAGGACCTGCCGCGCGGCGCCCTGCGCGCGATCTTCGAGACCAACCTTTTCGGCTATCACGACCTGACGCGCCGGGTGATCCCGATGATGCGGGCGCAAGGCCACGGGCGGATCGTCAACTGCTCGTCGGTGCTGGGGCTGGTGGGCATGCGCTGGCGTGGTGCCTATGTCGCGACCAAGTTCGCGATGGAGGGCCTGTCCGACGTGTTGCGGGTAGAGATGCGCGGCACCGGCATCGACGTGATCCTGATCGAACCCGGCCCGATCACCAGCCGCATCCGCGAGAACTCGGTTCCCCATTTCGAGAAATGGATCGAATGGGAAGCCTCGCCCCGAGTGTCGGAATACCGCAGCCTGCTGCACCGCCTCTATGACGCCAAGACCAAGCCCGACCGGTTCGAACTGCCCGCCAGCGCGGTGACGGCGGCGCTGATCCGGGCCTGCGAAAGCCCCCGCCCGCGCGCCCGCTATTACGTCACCACGCCCACCCACCTGATGGGCCTGGCGCGGCGCATCCTGCCGACGCGGGCGCTGGACTGGCTGGTCGCGCGGGTCTGAATCGCGTTTCCCCTTCGCTTTCGCCCGAGCCTGCCCTACATCCCCCTGACAAGCCGGAGGCAACCGATGCTCTCGAAAGACCCGATGTTCCTGCTGGCCGCCGTTGCGGCACTGGCCGTGGCCGCGATCCTGATCTTCGGGATCGGCAGTTTCGCCAAGGGCGGCGAATTCAACAAGCGCAACGCCAACCGCATCATGCGCTGGCGGCTTTACGCGCAGTTCATCGCCGTGATCCTGATCGTCGGTTTCGCCTGGCTGCGCTCGAAAGGATAATCATGGTCGTCCTGTCCAAGATCTACACCAAGACCGGCGATGCCGGGGAAACCGCACTGGGCAACGGCGCCCGGGTGGCCAAGCATTCCCTGCGGGTCAGCGCCTATGGCACCTGCGACGAGACCAACGCGACCGTCGGCCTGGCCCGCCAGCACGCCGAGGCCGAGATGGACGCGATGCTGGCCCGCATCTCGAACGACCTCTTTGACCTGGGCGCCGATCTCTGCACCCCCGACCGCCACCTGGACGCGACGCTCAGCTACACGCCCTTGCGGATGATCGAAAGCCAGACCCTGCGGCTGGAGGCCGAGATCGACGCGATGAACGCCCGCCTGCAGCCCTTGCGCAGCTTCATCCTGCCGGGCGGGTCCGCGCTGGCGGCCTCGCTGCACCTGTGCCGCACCGTCTGCCGGCGGGCCGAGCGTCTGGTGGTGGAACTGGCGACGATGGAAGACGTGAACCCCGAGGCGGTGAAGTACCTGAACCGCCTGTCGGACTGGTTCTTCGTCGCCGGGCGCATCGCCAACGACGACGGCAAGGATGATGTGCTGTGGGTGCCCGGCCTGACCCGCTGAGCGCAACATCCCTTCGGGAAGGCTCGTCGTAGACTTCGTCACTCCTCGCAGGCTTCACGACGCGCGCACATCGTGCCCGAGGCGTTTGCGCCTGCTCGTCAAGCTGATCGGAATGCCAGATCAAAACGCGGCGTCCTGCCGCCCCAATCGGTCGCATTTGCTCTGTTGAATCGGGTGACCTTGCGATAACACGCCGGCCAGAGAGCTTGGTCCGGGGCGTCTGCCCCCATTTACGGAGATGCCGCATGAAGGTCCTTGTGCCTGTCAAACGGGTGATCGACTACAACGTTAAGGTCCGCGTCAAGGCTGACGGGTCGGGGGTCGACCTGGCGAACGTGAAGATGTCGATGAACCCCTTCGACGAGATCGCCGTGGAAGAGGCGATCCGGCTGAAGGAGAAGGGCATCGCGACCGAGGTGGTCGTGGTGTCGATCGGCGTCAAGCAGTCCCAGGAAACCCTGCGCAACGCGCTGGCGATGGGGGCCGACCGGGCGATCCTGATCGAGGCGGCGGCGGATGTGCATACCGACATCGAACCTTTGGCGGTGGCGAAACTGCTGGCGGCCGTGGTGAAGGAAGAAGGCCCGGGCCTGGTTCTGGCGGGCAAGCAGGCGATCGACAACGACATGAACGCGACCGGCCAGATGCTGTCGGCGCTCTTGGGCTGGGCTCAGGGCACGTTTGCCTCGGAACTGAAGGTCGAGGGCGACCGCGCCCTGGTCACGCGCGAGGTGGACGGCGGGTTGCAGACGATCAGCGTCAAGCTGCCGGCGATCATCACCGTCGACCTGCGCCTGAACGAGCCGCGCTATGCCAGCCTGCCGAACATCATGAAGGCCAAGGCCAAGCCGCTGGCGACCAAGACGCCGGCCGATTACGGCGTGGACGTGACCCCGCGCCTGAGCGTGGTCAAGACCACCGAACCGGCGGGCCGCAAGGCCGGCGTCAAGGTCGGCTCGGTCGACGAGCTGATTGCGAAACTCAAAGACGAAGCGGGGGTGATCTGATGGCCGTTCTTCTTCTTGCCGATGTGAATGACGGCGCGCTGGCGACGGATTCGGTGGCCAAGACGGTGGCCGCGGTGAAGTCGCTGGGCGAGGTTCACCTGCTGGTGGCCGGCGATGCCGCCGCCGCCGAGGCCGCGAGGCTGGACGGCGTCGCCAAGGTGCTGAAGGCCACCGACGGCGCCTATGACCATGGCATGGCCGAAAGCCTGGCCGCGCTGGTCGTGTCGCTGGCGGGTGGCTACAGCCACATCTGCGGCGCCGCGACGGCCTATTGCAAGAACGTCATGCCGCGCGTCGCCGCGCTGTTGGACGTGATGGTGCTGACCGACGTGACCGCCGTGATCGACGCGGGCACCTTCGAGCGCCCGATCTACGCCGGCAACGCGATCCAGACCGTCAAGTCGGCC
>JAGPCN010000361.1 GCA_018058035.1 Fuscovulum sp. | reverse complement strand
GCCAAGCGCGTGGCCGTCATCACCGACCATGTGACGAAAGAGGGCAAGCCCAAGCTGGTGAAACGCTGCGCCCTGCCGCTGACCGGCGTGGCCTGCGTCACCCGGGTCTATTCCAGCCTGGCCGTGATCGACATTCAGGACGGACGCTTTGTCCTGCGGGAAAAGCTGCCCTCGCTGTCGGTTGATGAATTGCAGGCGCTGACCGGGGCTGACATGGTGATCCCCGGCCCAGTGGCCGACCTGATCGTACCGGAGCTTTAGGATGACCCCCGTCTACATCTGCGACTACATCCGCACCCCCATCGGCCGTTTCGGCGGCGCGCTGGCCTCGGTACGAACCGACGACCTGGGCGCCATCCCCCTGCGCGCGCTGGTGGCCCGCAACGCCGGCATCGACTGGGAGGCGGTGGATGACGTGATCTTCGGCTGCGCCAACCAGGCCGGCGAGGACAACCGCAACGTCGCCCGCATGTCGCTGTTGCTGGCCGGGCTGCCCGTGGGCGTCACCGGCACCACGATCAACCGGCTGTGCGGCTCGGGGATGGATGCGATCCTGACCGCCGCCCGCACCATCGCGACCGGCGAGGCCAGCCTGATGATCGCGGGCGGGGTGGAAAGCATGTCGCGCGCGCCCTTCGTGATGCCCAAGGCCGACACCGCCTTTTCCCGCCACGCCGAGATCCACGATACCACCATCGGCTGGCGCTTCGTGAACCCGGCGATGCACGCGGCCTACGGCACCGAGTCGATGCCACAGACCGGCCAGAACGTCGCCGACGACTACGGCATCAGCCGCGAGGCGCAGGACGCCATGGCGCTGGCCAGCCAGGCCAAGGCGGCGGCGGCGCAAGGCAACGGGCGGCTGGCGCAGGAAATCACCCCCGTCTCCCTGCCGCAGAAGAAGGGCGATCCCGTCATCGTCGACCGCGACGAACACCCCCGCGCCACCTCGATCGAGGCGCTGGCGAAACTGCGGCCGCTGTTCGCCAACGGCTCTGTCACCGCCGGCAACGCCAGCGGCGTGAACGATGGTGCGGCGGCGCTGATCCTGGCGTCCGAGGCGGCGGCAAGGGCGCATGGCCTGACGCCCATCGCCCGCGTGCTGGGCGGCGCCACCGCCGGCGTGCCGCCCCGCATCATGGGCATCGGCCCCGCCCCGGCCAGCCAGAAGCTGATGGCCCGCCTGGGCCTGGCGCAGGCCGACTTCGACGTGATCGAACTGAACGAGGCCTTTGCCGCCCAGGGCATCGCCACCCTGCGCCAGCTGGGCATCGCCGACGACGACCCCCGCGTGAACCGCAACGGCGGCGCAATCGCGCTTGGCCACCCCCTGGGCATGTCGGGCGCGCGGATCACCGGGACGGCGGCGCTGGAACTGGCCGCGACCGGCGGGCGGCGGTCGCTGTCGACCATGTGCATCGGCGTCGGCCAGGGCATCGCCATCGCGCTGGAGCGGGTCTGAACCCTAGCCCCGGCGCTGCGTGACCTGGCTTTCGTGCTGGATGCGGGCCTCGAGCAGGGCGAATTCGTCGGTCAGGAAGCCCGCGAACTGCCGCAGCGCCGGCGGCGGGGTCGCGCCGTCATGGGTCAGCATGCCCAGCTGGCGGTCGGGGTGTTCGATCCTCAGCCGCAGGGCGTCCAGGCCCATCGCCTTTCGGGTCAGGAACACCACCGAATAGGGCAGCACCGTCAGCGCATCCGACCCCGACAGCACCGAGATGATCGAAGCCAGCGTCCCGCCCGAAAAGCTGACGCGGAACTCGTCTTTCCCGATGGATTTCAGCGCCCGCTGCAGGTCGCGGTACAACGGGCTGTCGGGCGGCGGGGCGATCCAGGGAAAGGGCTCGATATCGGCCAGCGTGATCGTGCTGCGCCGCATCAGCGGGTGGCCGGCGCGGGCGGCGATCACGTTGCGCCCCGGCAAAAGCGGCACAAAGCGCATGTCGGCCGGCACGCTGCCCGGATGCAGCGGCACGATCGCCATGTCCAGCGTGCCGGCGCGCAGGCTGGCGGCCAGCTGGTCGAAATAGCCGTAGGACTGGGCGATCTGCACCTCGGGGTGGCGGGTCTGGAAATCGGCGATGAAGGTCGACACCACGCCATCCATGAAGATCGGCGTCCCCGCGATGCGCAACCGCCCGGTGTGGCCCTTGCGGTAGCTTTGCACCAGCCGGCTGGCCTCGGCGTTCAGGGCATGGATGCGGGCGCCCAGGCGGGCCAGGTTCTCGCCCAGTTCGGTCGGCCGCAGCGGGCGCTTGCCGGGTTCGAACAGCGGGGCGCCGATCCGGTCCTCGAGCAGTGCCATGGTGCGCGAGACCGAGGGCTGCGACTTGCCCAGGGCCTCGGCCCCTTCGGTCAGGCCGCCCTTCTCGACGATCATCGCCAGGATTTCCAGGTGTTCGCTGTCCAGCTTCATAACGCCATAGCATATTAGCCCGCAGCGATCCGATCAATATCGCATCCATCCCCGGCTAGGGTCGCGGCACCAGCCAGGGAACCCGCCGGCCATGTCGCACTTCATCGACCAGTTCACCACCACCATCCCCGGCGTGCGGGTGCGCTTTGGGCCCGGCGTCCGCCACAAGGTGGCCGAAGAGATGGCGGCGATGGGCCTTGGCCGCGCGCTGATCCTGACCACCCCGCAGCAGGCCGACACGGGGGCGGAATTCGCGGCCCTTCTGGGCGCCAGGGTGGCAGGCGTCTACGCCAACGCCACCATGCACACCCCGGTGGCGATCAGCGAAGAGGCCACAGCCCGCGCGCTGGAATTGGGCGCCGATTGCCTGCTGGCCGTGGGCGGCGGGTCCACCACCGGCTTGGGCAAGGCCATCGCGCTGCGCACCGACCTGCCGCAGATCGTGGTGCCCACCACCTATGCCGGGTCCGAGGCGACCGGCATCCTTGGCCAGACCGAAGCCGGCCGCAAGACCACGCTGACCAGCCCCAAGGTGCAGCCCGAGGTCATCCTCTACGACGCCGAACTTGTCCGCAGTCTGCCGGTCGGCATGACCGTCACCAGCGCGCTGAACGCCATGGCCCACGCGGCCGAGGGGCTTTATGCGC
>JAGPCN010000142.1 GCA_018058035.1 Fuscovulum sp. | reverse complement strand
TCACCGATCTGCTCGCGGCTTTTCTCCAGCAGCGCCTGCCAGCCACGGCCCGATTTCTGCGCCATGCGGTCCAGCCAGGTCGGGTCCAACTCGTAGCCCTGGTATTCGTCGATGAACTCGCGGCGGTTGATGCGGGCATTGTCGGCCAGCTTCACCATGTTCGAATTGATCGACATGATCCGCTTGTTGATGCCGTAAAGCTGGTCGATCAGCGCCTCGATGCGCGAATTGTTCAAGTGCAGCTCATTGACCAGGAGCACGATCTCGGACCGCAGCTTCTGGTAGGCGGCCTCTTCGGCGGCGGAATAGCGGCTGGTGTTGGACAACGCCGCGTTCATCCGGCTGTCCTGCATCTCGGCCAGCTTGACGTAGTCGCGGGCGATGACCTCCAGCGTCTCCAGGACCTTGGGCTTGAGCGCGGCCTCCATCGCGGCCAGCGACATGTTCGAGGCCTCGTCATCCTCGTCGCCGTCGTCCTCGCGGATGATCGGGTTGCCGTCGGCATCCAGCTCGGGCTCTTCGCCGCCCCGGCGCGGCGCGGCAGCGCCGCCCACGGCCATTTCGTCCAGCGGCGGGCCTTCCATTTCCTCGTCGCCGTCCAGGCTGCGGCCGAAGGTGGCCTCCAGGTCGATCACGTCGCGCAGAAGGATGTCTTCGGACAGAAGTTCGTCGCGCCAGATGGTGATCGCCTGAAAGGTCAGCGGGCTTTCGCAAAGCCCCGCGATCATGGTGTTGCGTCCGGCCTCGATGCGCTTGGCGATGGCGATCTCGCCCTCGCGCGACAGCAGTTCAACCGAGCCCATCTCGCGCAGGTACATCCGCACCGGGTCGTCGGTGCGGTCCAGCGTCTCGCTGGCCGCGCCCGCCAGCGCGATCTCGCGCGAGGTCGAGACCTCGACCAGTTCGCCGGCCGGCTCGGCGGCCTCGTCGGGCTCTTCGTCCTCGATGATGTTGATGCCCATTTCGGACAGCATCGACATCACGTCCTCGATCTGCTCGGACGACACCTGCTCTGGCGGCATGACCTGGTTCAGCTGGTCATAGGTGATGTAGCCGCGCTCTTTCGCGTCGGCGATCATCTTCTTGACCGCTGCCTGGCTCATGTCGAGCGAGACATCGGGTTCCTCGGTCTCGGGCTTGGCGTCGTCGGAGTCCTTGAGGGCCATGTGTGCTCCTGCGGGCGAATCGGTCAGGCGTTGGGAATCAATAGCGCGAATCAAGGGAAGGGACAGCCCGAATCAGGGCAGCGTACGGTGCTATGTCCGGGCCTTGCCGCCGCGGGTGGGGTCGATAAGCGCATGGGACTTGCGGCTATACTCGATTTCTTCCTTGCTCATCACGACGCCGTTTGGCGCCACGACCACTTCGGCGTTGTCTTCCTGGCTGCCCCTTGCGGCGATCTCTTTCGCCTCGTTCGCGTGTTGGATGCGCCAGGTCTGTCCTTCGTCGGTCAAGCCCTCTGCCTCTTCGATCGCCTCGGCCAGTTCGGCACGGTGCGCGCGGTCGGCCTTCAGCCGGGCCAGCGCTTCCTCGACGCATGCGGCGGCAAACTCGGCGTCGGCACGGGGCTGCAGTGCGGGCGCGATGCGGACATGGGGATTGGCCATCAGCCGGTCAAGGGCGGCGGGGCTGTCGGAGCGGATGCGGCCGGCGCAATCGGGATCCTCGGCATGCGTCAGAAGAAGGTTGCGCAGACGGGTATGATCTTCCGAGGTCAGGTCCAGCCGTTCAAGCGTGTGGTCGAACCGGGGCATCAGGCCGGGAAAGCGCACGAGCGTTGCAAGGATCACCGCCTCGCGCAGGCTGTCCTCGGGGGAGGGCGCGGTCGCCAGCAGCGAGGCACGGGTCGAGGGCATGGGCACCGGCGGCGGCGGCTGGCGGCGTTGACCGGGCACCCAGTCGCGGCCCTTTCGGGCCGTCGCCGCGGGGCGCTGGCTGCCGAACAGATCCCACCGCAGGGCCTTGATCTCCTCGCCGTAGTGGCCGCGGATCGAGGGGTCTGTGATGCGTATCAGGTGGCCGCGCAGGGTCTTGTCCAGCGCGGCCCTGCGTTCGGGGCTGTCAAAGACGCGGCCCTCGGTCTCGCGGTTCCACAGCAGGCGGACCATCGGCTGCGCCTCGTCCAGCACCTTCTGCATGGCGGGGGCGCCGGCGGCCTTGATCAGGTCGTCGGGGTCCTGCCCGCCGGGCAGAAGGGCAAAGCGCAAGGACTTGCCGGCCTCCAGCAGCGGCAGCGCAAGATCGACCACGCGCAGGCCGGCCCGGATGCCGGCGGCATCGCCGTCCAGCGCGATGATGGGCTCATCGGCAATCCGCCAGATCAGGCGCAGCTGGTCTTCGGTGACGGCGGTGCCCAGGGGCGCAACGGCGGCGGTGAAGCCGGCCTCGCAAAGCGCGATGACGTCCATGTAGCCTTCGGCCACGATCAAGGGCTTGCCCTTGCCGGCGGCCTCGCGGGCCGGGCCGTGGTTAAAGAGGTTACGGCCCTTGTCGAAGAGGTCGGTTTCCGGGCCGTTCAGGTATTTGGCGCGGGCATTGGGGTCCAGGCTGCGGCCGCCCAGGGATATGGCGCGACCGCGGGCGTCGCGGATCGGAAAGATGATGCGGGCATGGAAGCGGTCGTAAAGCCGCCCCGAATCGGCCTTGCCGACCACGCCGCTGGCCACCATCAGGTCTTCGGAAAAGCCTTTGGCGGCCAGCGCGGCGATCACGGCTTGCGCGTTGTCGGGCGACCAGCCGATCTCCCAACGGTCCCAGGCGGCCTCGGAGAGGCGGCGCTTGTCGGCCAGGTAGGCGCGGGCCTGGGCGCCGGCCCCGGTCTTCAGCTGCAGGCGGTAGAATTTCACCGCCTCTTCCATCACCTGCGCCAGCTGGCTGCGGCGGTCGGCCTTTTCCGTGGCCCTGGGGTCGCGCGCGGGCATCGTCATCCCGGCCTCGCGCGCCAGTTCCTCGACCGCCTCGATGAAGGACAGGTTGGCGGTTTCCTTGACGAAGGTGACGGCATCGCCCTTGGCGTGGCAGCCGAAGCAGTAGTAATATCCCTTGCGGTCATCCACATGGAAAGACGCGGATTTTTCCTGGTGGAACGGGCAGGGCGCCCACCAGTCGCCCTTGGCCATGTTCGACTTGCGCATGTCCCAGGTGACCTTGCGGCCGACGACGGCCGACAGGGAGACACGGGTGCGCAGTTCGTCAAGGAATCCGGGGGGCAGCGACATGGGCTCCTTATAGCAGACGCTGCGCCAGTTGCAGCCCCCGGGGCGCTGCCCCGGACCCCGGGATATTTGAGGACAGATGAACCCGGGACGGTGGAGTGGTCTTCATCTGTCCGCAAATATCCCACGGGGGGTGCGGCGGTGTGAAACCCCCCGCTTCTGCCGGTTCAGAAACCGATCCGGTCGCGGGTGGAGTACCAGGTCATCGCCAGCACCAGCAGGGGCCAGCGCATCAGCGCGCCGCCGGGAAAGCGGGGCTGCGGCAGGCTGGCCATCAGGTCGAAGCCCGCCGATTGCGCCGTGGTCGCCTCGGCCATGAGTTTGCCTGCCAGGGTGGCAAGGGCCACGCCATGGCCCGAGTAGCCGGAGGCCGACAAGACATTGGGGCGGACACGGCGAAAGCAGGGCATGCGGTTGAGGGTGATCGCCAGCGTTCCGCCCCAAGCATAGTCGATACGGGTGTCCTTGAGCTGGGGATAGACCTCGAGCATCGGTTTCGACACGGTCCGGACGATGTCGGGGAAGCGGTAGCCGTAGCTTTCGCCGCCGCCGAACAGAAGGCGGTTGTCATCCGACAGCCGCCAGTAGTTGACGACGAATTTGGTGTCGGCCACGGCAACGGGTTCCGACAGGATCCCGGCGGCGCGGTCGCCCAGGGGTTCGGTCGCGACGATGAAGTTGTTGATCGGCATGACGCGGGCCGAGATTTCGGGTTCCAGCCTGCCGAGATAGCCGTTGGCGGCCAGGATCACCTGGGAACAGGTCACCTGGCCCGTCGCGGTGCGGACGACGGGCCTGGCCCCGTGGTCGATGGCGGTGACTTCGCTGCCCTCATGCAGGCGGGCGCCGGCCATGGCCGCGGCGCGGGCCAGGCCGAGGGCAAAGTTCAGCGGGTGGATGTGGCCGGCGCCGCGGTCGACCTCGCCGCCCTTGTAGACCTTTGACCCGATCAGGCCCTGGATGCCGGCGCGGTCCAGTGGCTGCAACTGGTCATAGCCGTAGTCGCGGTGCAGTTTCTCGGCGTAGAGGTGGGTTTCGCGCACTTCGGCGTCGGTCCAGCAGGCGTGGGCGACGCCGGGGCGGAAGGTGACGCCGGGCATGGCATGGGTGGCGATCAGGTCGCGGACCAGCGCCTTGGCATCCTGGCTCAGGTCCCAGAGGCGGCGGGCGGCGTCGCGCCCGACGGCCTTTTCCAGCCAGACCTGGTCCTGCCTTTGCCCGCTGCCGACCTGACCGCCGTTGCGCCCCGAGGCGCCGAAGCCCAGCTTGTGCGCCTCGAGCAGCACCACCGACAGGCCCTTTTGCGCGCAGTGCAGCGCGGCGGACAGCCCGGTATAGCCGCCGCCGACGATGCAGACATCGGCCGTCGCCGCGCCTTGCAGCGGGGGGCAGGCGGGCATCGGGGCTGCGGTCGCGGCGTAGTAGCTGGGCGGGTATTCCCCCGCCCGGTCGTTGGCATGCAGAAGGTTCAGGCGCATCAGACGTTCAGGAGCAGATGCTCGCGCTCCCACGGGCTGATGACTTGCAGGAACTCCTTGTATTCGTTCCGCTTCACGCTGTCGTAGACCTTGACGAAGTCGGGGCCCATGACCTCTTTCAGCGCCTCGTCCTCGTCCAGCAGGTCCAGCGCGTCGCCCAGGTTCACCGGGATATCCTCGGAGTCGATATAGGCCGAGCCGGTGAATTCCGGCCGCGCCTGGGTCTTGTTCATCAGGCCCAGATAGCCGCAGGCCAGCGTCGAGGCGATGCCGAGATAGGGGTTGCAATCCATCCCAGGCAGGCGGTTTTCGACCCGCCGTGCGGCGGAGGAAGAGATCGGGATGCGCAGGCCGGTGGTGCGGTTGTCGCGGCCCCATTCCAGGTTGATCGGCGCGGCAAAGTCGGGGACGTAGCGGCGGTAGCTGTTGACGTAAGGCGCGAACAGCGCGACCGCGCCCGAGAGGTGTTTCTGCAGCCCGCCGATGAAGTTCAGGAAGGCTTCGGTTTCCACGCCCTTCGGGCCGGCGAAGATATTCTTGCCGGTTTTCGTGTCCACGACCGAGGTGTGGATGTGCATGGCCGATCCGGGTTCGCCGGCGATCGGTTTCGCCATGAAGGTGGCAAAGCAGTCGTGGCGGAAGGCGGCCTCGCGGATCAGGCGCTTGAAGAAGAACACGTCGTCGGCCAGGCGCACCGGGTCGCCGTGGGCCAGGTTCAGTTCGACCTGTCCGGCGCCGCCCTCTTGCAGGATGCCGTCGATTTCCAGGCCCTGCGCCTCGGCGAAGTCGTAGAGGTCGTCGATCACCTTGCCGTATTCGTCCACCGCCGACAGCGAATAGGCCTGCTTGCCCGCCGCGCGGCGCCCGGTGCGGCCCATCGGCGGGATCACCGGCTGGTTGGGGTCGATGTTGCGGGCGGTCAGGAAGAACTCCATCTCGGGGGCGACGACGGGGCGCCAGCCCTGCGCCTCGTAGAGCGCGACGATGCGTTTCAGCACGTTGCGCGGGCTGTAGGGCACCGGGTTGCCCTGCTGGTCCTTGGCGTCGTGGATCACCTGCAGGGTGATGTCGGCGGTCCAGGGGGCCGCGGTGGCGGTGGACCAGTCGGGTTCCAGGATCATGTCGGGTTCGGTGAAGGCGTCGAACGGGTTGTCGGCCCATTCCCCGGTGATCGTTTGCAGGAAGATCGAGTTCGGCAGGAAGTAGTTGGTCTGCTTGGCGAATTTCGCGGCGGGCATGGCCTTGCCGCGGGCCACCCCGGCGATGTCGCCGATGATGCATTCGACTTCGTCCACACGGCGGTTGCCGATGTAGTCGCGCGCTGCCTCGGGCAGCTGTTCGGTCCATTTGGACATATGTCACACAGGGTTGGGGGTGGCCCCCGCGGCCGATCGGATCAGGCGCGGAGCTTCTCGGCCCCAGTTTTCTTGGCTTGGTGGGTCAGGAAGAAATCGGCGATCCGGTCGGCCATCGACGGGCTGTCGGTGGGCGTGTCGATGCGGGCCTTGGCCTCGGCAAGGATCGGGTCGGGGACCAGACCCGGCCCCCGGAACTTGATCAGCCCTTCCATGAATTCCTTGCGGAATTCGGGGTGGGGCTGGACGGAAAACATGCGGTCGTCATAGAGCAGCGCCGCATTTTCGCACATCGCGGTCGAGGCGAGGACCTTTGCGGTTTCCGGCTTTTTCACCACCTGGTCCTGGTGCCAGGCGTGAAGGGTATAGGTCTGGTCGCCGAAGTCGTATTCGGTCGGGCCGACCGACCAGCCGCCCTGGAACTTCTCGACCTTGCCGCCCATGGCCTGGGCGATGATCTGGTGGCCAAAGCAGATGCCGACGACGGGGACATGGGCCGCATAGGCGGCGCGGATGAAATCCTCGAGCGGGGGGATCCAGTCGTGCGGCTCGTAAGCGCCAAAGCGCGAGCCGGTGATCAGCCAGCCGTCGCAGTCATGGACCGAGTCGGGGAAGTCATTGCGCAGCACTGCCCAGCGGCGGAAGGTCAGGCCGCGGCCGGCCAGCAGGGTTTCGAAGAAATCCGGGTAGTCGCCCATGTCGGCGCGCAGCGCGTCGGGGGATTCGCCGGTCTGGAGGATGCCGATCTGCATCTGGGGTCCTCTGGGTTTTCCTCAGGGTGGGTGCGAAAGGTGGGCGCGGTCAAGGGCCTTGCAGGGGGGGCTCGTCGTTCGACTTCGTCTCCTCCTCGCAGGGCCGGGTGGCTTGCGACGAGAAGACGAAGTCGAACGAGGAGCGGTCAGACGGTGTCGAGATACAGTTCCACCCGTTCCTCGGGCGACAGTTCGGCGATGTAGTGCAGTTCCTGCCGCTTGGTCTGCACCAGGTTGCGGATCAGTTCCTTGGGCAGGAAGCGATACAGGATATCGCTGTTCTCGAAGGCGTCGATGGCGGCTTCCCAGCTGGCCGGAATCTGCGGCAGGTCCATCGCATAGGCGTTGCCGGTGATCGCGGCCGGGGGTTCCTTGCCGTCTTCCAGCCCGGTCAGCGCCGCGCCCAGGATGGCGGCCAGCATCAGGTAGGGGTTCACGTCGCCCCCCGCCACCCGGTGTTCGATCCGCCGCGCCGCGGGGTTGCCGGCCGGAATGCGGATGGCCGCTGTCCGGTTCTCGTAGCCCCAGGAAATCGCGGTGGGCGCGTGCTTGTCGGGCACCAGCCGGTCGAAGCTGTTCAGGTGCGGCGCGAACAGCAGCGTCGAATCGTGCATCGCCTCGAGGCAGCCCGCAACGGCATGGCGCAGCAGCGTGGTGCCCTTCGGCCCGCCACTGTCGAAGATGTTGTCGCCCTTTTCGTCGAGGATCGAGAAATGCGTGTGCAGGCCCGAGCCGGAATACTCCATGTAGGGCTTGGCCATGAAACTGGCGGCAAAGCCGTGGCGCCGCGCCAGGCCCTTGACCAGCATCTTGAACAACCAGGCATCGTCGGCGGCGCGCAGCGCGTCGTCGCAATGCATCAGGTTCACCTCGAACTGGCCCAGGCCGGTTTCCGAGGTGGTGGTGTCGGCCGGGATGTCCATCGCCTCGCAGGCGTCGTAGAGGTCGGTGAAGAAGGTGTCGAAGGCATCCAGCGCGCGGATAGACAGCGTCTCGGCGGCCTTGCGGCGCTTGCCGCTGCGCGGGCTGGGCGGCACCTGCAGGGTCTTGCCGCTGTCGTCGATCAGGAAGAACTCCAGCTCCATCGCGCAGACCGGGGTCAGGCCGCGGGCCTTGTAGCGCTGCACCACGAAGTTCAGCGCGTGGCGGGGGTCGCCTTCGAAGGGCTGGCCGTTCTCGCGGAACATCCAGATCGGCAGCAGCGCGGTCGGCGCCTCGAGCCAGGGCATCGGCATGAAGCCGCGTTCGGTGGGCTTCAGCACGCCATCGGCATCGCCCTGTTCGAAGACCAGCGGGCTGTCGTCGATGTCCTCGCCCCAGATGTCGAGGTTCAGCACCGAAAACGGAAAGCGGGTTCCGTCCTTGACCACCTTTTCGGCAAATCTTGCGGGAACGCGCTTGCCGCGGGCCTGTCCGTTCAGGTCGGCGGCGGCCACGCGAATGGTCCGCACGTCGGGGTGCTTGCGCAGGTAATCTTTCATCGTCATGTCAATTCAGGAAAGGCACGGACCCCGCGCCCCGGGCGCCCGCAAAGGCGCCCGCCTGATGCGCAAGTTCGGACCATGCCCTTGGTCCTTCCCTTGGTTTCGATCGCCTTCCACGGGGGCCTTTGGCGGCCCGGCGCGTGGTCCGGGCGGGTGCCCGGATAATTTGATCAAAAGTAGCCTACTACCGGACGAGGTTCGGACGCAAGCGGATTTTCTGCCGCTGGTTCGACGGCAGGTGCCGGTTCAGCCGCCGGTTCACCAGCCCGTAAAGCGTGGTGACCAGCAAGGTCAGCAGGATGAAGTAGAAGGCGACGATCGGATAGGGGATGAACGGGTTGAAGGTCTTGTCGGCGAAGAAGTTCGCGTAATAGAGCGCGTCGCCCTTTTGCTGAAAGGCCGGGAAGCCCGAGAAATAGACCAGCGTGGTGGCGTGAAAGAGAAAGATCGCCTCGTTGGTATAGGCCGGCCAGCCCAGCCGCAGCATGGTGGGCCATTCGATGCGGATGAACTTCTTCCAGCCGGTCAGGCCATAGGCCTCGGCGGCCTCGAGGTCGCCCTTGGGGATGGATTTCATCGCGCCGTAGAAGATTTCGGCCGAATAGGCGGCGGTGTTCAGGAACAGCACCAGAAGCGCGCCGGCCCAGGCCCGGGTGGTCCAGGAGGTGCTGATCTCGGCCCCGAACAGGGTGAATTCCTTGGGCAGAAGGACCAGCGCCTCGTAGGCCAGGAAGAACTGGATGAAGAGGGGCGAGCCGCGGAAGACGAAGACGAACCACTCGGCCGGCTTGCGGATCCAGGGGCTGCGGGCGGTGCGGGCCAGTGCGATGGCATTGGCCAGTAGGAAGCCGAAGGTCAGTGCCAGGATGCCGAAATAGAGGTTCCAGATCATTCCCGAGCCGATCAGGGTGAACTGCTGGCACAGGGTGAAGTCGGACTTCGGCAACAGCGGCTCGCCGATGCCGATCGAGCGCAGGGCATAGCCCTGGATGGTCTCCCAGCAGGTCATCGTCATGTCGCGGCCTTTCGCAGGGCCTCGCCCGCGGCGGTGGCCTGGCCGTGCGACAGCCGCCGCGTCAGCCGGCCGATGCCGACCTCGGACAGCCGGGTGAAGGCCAGGTAGAACGCCATCAGCCCCAGGAAATACCACAGCCGCCAGTCGCCATGCGGGTATTCATAGGCTTGCGTCTTGGACCCGCCCAGTTCGCGGGCGTAGTAGACGATGTCCTTGACGCCCAGGAGGAACAGAAGCGGCGTCGCCTTGATCAGGATCATCCACAGGTTGCCCAGGCCCGGCAGGGCATAGACCCACATCTGCGGCACCAGGATGCGGCGGAACACCTGGGAGCGGCTCATGCCGTAGGCCTCGGCGGTTTCCAGCTGCGCATGGGGCACGGCGTTCATCGCGCCGTAGATCACGTTGGCCGCAAAGGCGCCGAAGACGATGGCAAAGGTGACCACGGCCAGGAAGAAGCCGTAGATCTGGTGGACGATGGCGGGCGACTTGGCCAGCGGCACCTTGGCCTCGGGGCAGACGCGGAACTCCAGTCCCTTGCGGATCGGCTCGGTCCAGTCGGGGCAGACGATCTGGTGCGTGGTCCATTCGATCGCCTGGTCCAGCGCGATGACGAAGAACAGGAAGAAGACGATGTCGGGCACGCCCCGCACCATCCAGATATAGACCTTGCCGGCCAGGGACACCGGCGGGATGTGCGACCGCGCCGCGGTCGCGCCCAGGAATCCCATCGCCAGTGCCGCGGGGGCGGTGATCGCCAGCAGCGCCAGCACGGTCAGGAAGGACCAGTAGAAATCGACGTGCTTGGCCGACGTCAGATAGCAGAAGGCCCAGGTCAGGCCCTCGATGGCTTTCGGATCGGCGCAGGCGTCGAACATCGGCGGGTCCGTCTGGCTGGAACGGATTTTCGCAGAAAATCCTGGCGGCGGGGGGGCACGAGTTTTCGGCGAAAACTCGGGGGTTCGGGAAGACCGAGTTTTCGACGAAAACTCGGGGGTGGGAAGGGTGCCGGGGCGGCAGCGCACCGCCCCGGCGGGTGGGATCAGCAGCCTTCCTTGCCCTTGTCGCCCCAGACCATGGCGGTCTCGCCGAAATATTCCGGCTTGGTGATCATGGTGTCCAACGTGCCGTCGCATTTCATCGACTTGATCGCGGCGTTGAACTTTTCACGCAGCGCGTCGTCGCTGTCGCGGAAGCCCAGGCCGACGCCGCCGCCGATCGATTCCTCTTTCGCCAGCAGCACCAGCGAACCGCCTGATTCCGCGGCCATCGGCACCAGATAGTCCTTGTCGGCCAGCACGGCGACCGCCTCGCCGTTCTTCACGGCGGCCACGGTTTCCTCGGGGGTGGCGTATTCGACCAGGGTCATGCCGTTCTCGGCCA
>JAGPCN010000141.1 GCA_018058035.1 Fuscovulum sp. | reverse complement strand
CGACCGGAGTGCGCGGCGCATCGAACGGGTCGGGCAGGCTGGCCGGGCGCGGCGGCGGGGGCGCCTCGGGGCGCGGGGTGAAGAAGTCGTCGCCGAACATGCCGGGCTTGGCCGCGGGCGCCGCAGGGGCGGCGGCCACCGCCGCGGCCTCCACCTCAACCCGGATCACGAAATCGCCCAGCCGCAGCCGCATGCCCGGCGCCAGCGGCGCGGCGACGCCCGGCCCCAAGGGCGCAGCGGCGGCATCGAGGAACAGCCCGCCGCGGCTTTCGTCGGTCACCCGGTACTGCCCGCCCTGCCCCTGCACCACGCAATGCCGGCGCGAGACGAACATCTGCGGATCGTCCAGCGTCCAGTCGCACTCCTCGCCGCGCCCGATCACCAACTGGCCCTCGGCCAGCCGCGCCTCGGTCCGCGCCTGCGGCTGGCTGTAGCTTTCCAGGATCAGCCGCAGGGTCATGCCGCGCCCTCCGTCCGGGCCGAAAAGCCGCGCTGGCACCAGTCGGCCGGATCGCGCGCCGGCCGCCCGCCCAGCCAGGCCGTGCGGCCGATGGCGCATTGGCCCAGCCGCGGCTCGGGCACCTCGTCGCGCGCCAGCACCAGGCGCAGGTCGTATTCCACATCCGCCCCGGCGACAAAGCGGATCGCCCGACGGATCGCCGCCAGCGTGGCCCCGTCGCGGATGATCTGCAGATAGCGCGCCAGGGGCAGCGGCCCCAGTTGCAGTTCGGCCCGGTCCTGACGCTGGAACACCCGGGCGCCGACCATAGCACCGCGCCCCAGTCCGGCATGCGCCCGGCCCAGCCGGGTCTGCAAGGGCGCCGGGATCTCCATCCAGTGGCCAACGAATTCGCGCAGGCGAACCGGCACCTTCAGCAGGTCCGACAGGAACCCGGTCAGCCGCTCGGCGCCGTTGACCTGATGGCCCAGCGAAGTCGCCTGCCGCACCGCCAGGTCGGGGTCGGCAGTGCGCCGGTTGGCCGCGCGCAGGCCGGGCAGGCCGATGCCCGCCAGCGTCTGCAGCAGGGCGCCGACCCGCCCGCCGCCGTCCAGTTCCACCCCCACCTCGGGATGCAGGTCGCCCCAGGCCCGCCAGAAGAACGCCAGGTGGCGGTGTTGCAGCATGTTGGCGAAATCCAGGAACCCGGTGTCGGCCTGGGCCTGGGTGGCGCCGCTGGTGAACCAGCGTTCCGCCTGCCGACCCATGATCCAGCGCGTCATGTGCAAGGGCATCGCGCCTTCGGGGCCGAAAAGGCCCAGCACCTCGACCTCGACCCGGGCGGGCGTGGCTTCGCCGGGAGGGACAAAGCCCGCGACATCGCGGGTGGCCATCGACAGGCGCGCGCGCTGGCCCAGCCGGGCGGGTTCGGCGCCCGGCCCGCCCGAGCGGCCAAAGCGCAACCCGTCGCGTTCCAGCCGCCGGAGAAGTTCGAAAAAGCCGATCTCCTCGGGGTCGGGGTTGCGGTAGCCTAGATCAGGTCTCGGTTGCCCAGGCACATCGGCCATGCCACCTCCTCCTGTTTCTGCTGAAGGCGCGTCCGGGTGCGGACAAAGGAATTGATGCTGGCATGGCGCGCGAACAGCCGCGCCAGCAGGGCCGAGAGCAACAGCACGCTGCCCCCCGAAAGCGGCCCCTCATCGACATGCAGGGTGATCTCGATGCCCTTGCCCAGGCACAGGGGGCCGGGCAGGTCCAGCCGTTCGACGATCTGGCGGCTGGTGACGCGGGTCAGCGACCGGACATGCCGCGCCAGCCCCGGGTCGCCGCGGTCGGCGTAAAGGTCCAGCATGGCGCGCAGGGGTTCGGCGCCGCGGCTTTCCTCGGCCAGCGACAGGTGGTTCAGCGACAATTGCCCGACCAGCCGCCAGGTCAGGTCATCAAAGGCGGCCTCGCCCTCGCGCCCGACCTGCGGCAGGCCCGCCGTCAGCGAGGGCCGCGGCCGGCGCATCGGCGAGACCAGTTCCACCCGGGCGATCGGGTCGCCGGTATCGACCGCCAGTTTCGGCGCATCGTCAAAGATCGGCAGATCGCGGTTCGACACCAGGGCGCGAATGTCAAGCCGCCGCAAGGGCTTGGTCTGCTGCACGCCGGACGGCCGCGCGACCGAGACGAACAGGTCGTCGCCGGTATAGCTGGTGCGGGTCTGGCCACGGCGCAGCTCTTCGGCGCCGGGGCGGCGGGGGCGACGTTCGGTGGTGTAGACCAGGCCCGAGCCCGAGGTGGCGGCCGGCGTATAAAGCGGGTGCAGTTCGGATTGCGGGCCATCGGCCTCGGCATCGGCGACGCGCAGCAGGCGGTGGATTTCGAAATCCAGTGGCCGGGTGCGGTCGGCATGCACGACATGGGCGGTGGCGCGGGCGTCCATTTCCACCACGTTGCATTCGCGTTCGAACAGGTTGACGACCGGGGTTGCGAACAGGCGGAAATCCTTGGCCGAGACCTCGGCGATGGCGGGGGCGGCACGCCCCAGCGGCAGGATCACCTCTAGCTTCGCGGCGCTGGCCTTGATCGCCGGGCGCAGGCCCGACAGGCGCAGGGCGTGAAAGCGTTCCGGCATCAGGAAGTACTCGCGCATCAGCCGGTAGCCCTCGAACGAGGGGCGCAGGCGGGGCAAGAGCGCTTCGTCGTCGCCAAGGCCTGTCAGATCGGGCAAGGCCGCGGCGTGGAACGGCGCCGCGGGTTCGGCCCGCCGCGCCAGCACGCCCAGGGGGGCGGAAAACACCGCGTCGAAGATCGCCCCCGACCGCGGCCCGGCCGAAAACTCGATGTCCAGCCGATCCAGCGACAGATCGGCCAAGGGCCCCGCGCCGACCCGGCGGAAGGTGAAGCGCAGCCCCGCCTCGGCCCCCGCCATCAGCCGGTCGTGCACGCCCGCCGCCGACAGCGCGCCGCGGTCCTGCAGGTAGTCGGCAGCGTCCAGCGCCACCGGCCACAGCGTCACGTCCTGCGCGGTGGAATAGGTCGCGCGGGTCGAGATGCCCTCGCGCAGGGCGGCCACCAGCCGGGTGCCGCGCTTGACCAGGTGGCCGTCGGCCATGGTCTGCACCTGCGGCCCCGGATGCAGGACCACGGTCGACATCGCCGGCGCGGGGCCGGCCAGGTCGGGGTACAGGGCATCCAGGATGCCGCGGACATGGCGCTGCCCCTCGGCGTCCAGCTTCAGCCGGGTGCGGGCGGCCAGGTAGGCCACGCCTTCAAGCAGGCGTTCGACATACGGGTCGGGGCACGGCACCGTGTCCAGCGACAGGTTGCGCGCCACGGTGGGGTGCAGCGCGGCAAATTCGCGGCTGAGGTCGCGCAGATGGGCAAGCTCGGCCTCGTAATAGCTGAGAAAGGCGCGGTCCATCGTCAGCCGTCCTCGATCCGCGTCGCGGCATTGCCGTTGTCCAGGTTGATCGTGGTGGACAGCCGCAGCCGTTCCGGCACCGGCGCCAGCATCAGCACGCCCTCGATCCTGACCTTCAGCCCGTCCTTGGCGCCGGTGTCCACCGTCACCCTTATGGTGTCGCGTTTCAGCCGGGGTTCGAAGGTGGCGATGACCTCTTTCAGCTCTCGCGACAGGACTTCGGGTTCGAAATCGCGCGCGCGGCGGCCCGAGAAACTGGGCACGCCAAAGTTCAGCACCGACCGGCAGACATGCGGGTAATCGGCCAGGATATCCTGCGGGTCTTCGGTGGCGCCCCGTTCGGCATCGGTCCACAGAAAGCGCGCCTGCAGGCGTTCGATCCCGAACAGCTCTTCCAGGTCGCGGCGGACCGCCTCGCGCAGGATGTCCGCGGTGACGACGATGCCGCGTTCCTCCAGCAGCGCACGGCGGGACAGAAGGCCCAGGAACTGCACGATCTCGCGGCGGCGGTCCTCGTCCAGGTCGGTGGCCTGCTCGACGGCGCGGACGCCGCCTTCGACCAGCGCATCCAGACGCGCCGCGCCGATGCCGGCGCCGATTTCGCGGCGCCGGATCTCGGTTTCGGCCTGAAGGCCCGGAAGGTCATCGACAAGCCGGTCCCAGAGGCTGGGTTGAACCGCCTCCTTCCGTGCCGTGACCGTGACCGGGCCCTGTGCCAAGCCGCTCTCCCTTCGGGCTTACTTGGCAGCGACCAGATCGTATTCGACCTCGTGCTCGTCGCCCTTCGAATGATCGTCGGCCTGCACGACGTACTTGATGTTGACCTTCTCGTAGCTGACCTCGATCTCTTCGCTGATCAGTTCGTTCGAGGTCGCCTCGGGCGCGTTCTGGGCCATCCGGTAGCCCGAGATGATGCAGTTCTCGAGCGTGATGATCAGGTAGTCCAGATGCGCATCGCCGCTGTCCTTGCGGGCGGTGAAGACGATCTCGGCGAACGACTTGCCCTTCGAACAGGCCAGCATCAGATAGGGCGAGGCGGCGTCCAGCCACTTGTGGAACTTGAAGTCCGACAGCGTGGCACGGCCGCGGGTGCGGCCCGAACCGACGGCAGAGCTGCTCATCTGGCTGGCGTTGAACTCGACGCCGAAGCAGTCGATTTCGCCTTCGTGGTCGGCGCGCTTGGATTCGCCGTCGATGCCTTCGATCTTCAGATAACCGGTGAAAGCCATTGTCTTGCCCTTTCAAATATGGGGTTCGGTTGAGAAATCTTTCCCCCGCCGGTTGCGGCGGAGGCATCTGAATGCGTTTGCCGGCGGCCCCTTTGCGGGGCCGCAGGACGGGGGGCGCGGCGGATCAGGCGCCCTTCACCGAAGGCAGTTCCGACACAAGCCTGAGGCTCGCGTTGATGCCTTCCAGCTGGTAGTGCGGCCGCAGGTAGAACCGGGCGTTGTAATAGCCCGGACGGCCCTCGACGCTGTCGACCTGAACCTCGGCCATCGCCAGCGGGCGCTTGGCCTTGGCCTTGTCGTCGGCCATGGCAGTATTGGCCAGGACGTAGCGGTTGATCCATTCGGAAAGCCATACCTGCATGTCGGCGCGTTCCTTGAAGGTGCCGATCTTGTCGCGGGCGATGGCCTTCAGGTAATGCGCGAACCGGCAGACCGGCAGCAGGTAGGGCAGGTTCGCCGACAGCCGTTCGTTCGCCTGCGCGTCGGGGTCGACCAGCCGGCCGGCCCGGGCGTCGTCGTCCTGCAGGCTGTGGGCGCCGATGAAGGCCGCAAGGTCGGTGTTCTTGCGGTGCAGGATCGGCATCATGCCCAGCTTGGCCAGTTCCGCCTCGCGCCGGTCGTCGATGGCGATTTCGGTCGGGCACTTCATCGCCACGCTGCCATCGTCGGTGGGGAAGGCATGCACCGGCAGGTTGGTGACCGTGCCGCCCGATTCCACGCCGCGGATCTGGGTGCCCCAACCGTACAGCTTGTGGCTGCGGTTGATGTTCACCCCCATCGCGAAGGCGGCGTTCATCCAGACGTAGTGGTCGTGCTTGCCGTCGATTTCCTCTTCGAAGGCAAAGCCCTTCACCGGCACCGTGTTCGCGCCATAGGGCAGCCGCGCCAGCACGCGCGGCATGGTCAGCCCGATATACCGCGCATCCTCGGATTCGCGCAGGCTTTGCCAGGACGCATAGTCGGGCGACGAGGTGATCTGCTTCAGGTCCTGCGGGTTGGGCAGTTCCTGCCAGCTTTCCATGCGGAACAGCTGCGGCGCCGCGGCCGCGATGAAGGGCGCATGCGCCGATGCCGCGATGCCCGACATGTTGCGCAGCAGGCCCACGTCGCGCGGATGGTGGCTGAACTCGTAGGCACCGATCAGCGCGCCATAGGGCTCGCCCCCGAACATCGAGTATTCCTCGGAGTAGAGCTTCTTGAACATCGGGGACTGGTCCCACATCTGCCCTTCGAAGTCCTCCAACTGGTCGGCCAGCTGGTCCTTGGTGATGTTCAGCACGCGGATCTTCAGCTTGGCATCGGTCTCGGTGTTGTTGACCAGATAGTGCAGCCCGCGCCAGGTGCCCTCCATCTGCCGCACTTCTGGGGCGTGCAGGATCTCGTTCATCTGCTTGGTCAGCACCTGGTCGATGCCGGCGATCAACGACTTGATCGACTTGACCGCATTGCCCGAGATCGTCGCCGTGCCGGCCTTTTCCTTGGCCGCAAGGGCCAGCGTGTGGACCAGCTTCTTCAGCTTGGCCGAGCCGTCATCCTTGACGCGAAAGTCTTTTTCCAGAAGGTCCGAGAATTCGCCCAGATCAATCGCCTGAGCCTCGGCTGCGCCGGGGGCGCCGGCGGATTTTTCGGTCTCGGCCATTATTCCTTGCCTCCCTGATCCTTCATCGCCTCGTCGGCCACTTGCGCCAGCAGCGGTTCGTTCTGCAAAAGCTGGGCGATGCGCTTTTCGGCGTTCACCTTGCCGTCCATGTAGCTGAGCAATTCCTCAAGCTGCTTGCGCATCGCCAAAAGCTCGGCCAGCGCGGGCACCTGTTCGGCGATCTTGTCGGGGGTGAAATCGCCCATGCTCTTGAACGACAGGTCGACGAACATCTCTTCGTCGGCCGCCTCGCCCTCCTTGCCGGGCAGGGTGTTCGGCACGCGGGCCTTCACGCGCGGCGAAAGCGCCTCCATGAACTTGTTGAAGCGGCCCGCGTCGACCTCGGTAAAGCCGCGGTCGTTCGGCGATTTCTGCGCCTCGCGGGTTTCGGACGATCCGGCCAGGTCGGCCATCACGCCCATCACGAAGGGCAGCTCGATGGTGGTCGGGCTGCCGTAATGTTCGACGTCATAGGCAATCTGCACCCGCGGGGCGCGGTTTCTCTCGATGACTTTTGCCTTGCTTTCGCTCATGGCTCATTCTCTCCCGGATTTGTTCTTTTCGTCGAAGACCCCGGCAATGCCGCGGAATTCCTTCAGTCCGCTCGGGGCAATTTCTTCCATCAGTTGCATGAAATTCATCGGCACCATCTTGCGCATCCGCCGCGCCAGGTGCGGGATCGGGCTGGAAGGTTCGGTGCGTTCGTAAAAGTCGATGACCAGGTCCAGCACGCGTTCGACGTCGCGGCGGCTGTTGATCTGGCCCGGAATGGCGGCGGCGGCGGCGGGGGCCGCAGGGGATGCGGTCGACATCGCGGGGGCCTCCTGTACGGCGGGGGATGCGGGGGCCGCGCCGGCCGCGGGCGCGGCCAGGCTGTCCAGGGTCTGGCCGATCCGCGCCAGAAAGCGGCCCAACTTGTCAAAGCGAACAGCGGTGTCGTTTTCGGTCAGGTGCGGGTCCAGCGCGGATTCCAGCGCCGCCAGCGCGCCCCGGGCGGTGGCCAGCGCCTCTTTCAGCGCGGCCATCTCTTCGGGCCGTTCGGTCGCGGTGGCACGGCAGGCCGAGGTGACCTTGTTCACCCGCGCCTCATGGCGGGCGACCAGCTCGGCCATCTCTTTCTCGCCCAGGCCCGAGGGGCCTTCGGACAGGAACCCCTGCCGGTTCAGCGCCGCCGCCGCCAGGTCTCCGGCGGTGATCGGCCCGATCGGGCGCGGCGCCATCATGGTGGCGAATTCCAGGTCGCCCAGCACGCCGCCGTCGTTGTTCTCGATCTGATAGAGCGCATTGGTCCGCCGCAGCGCCGCCTCGCGCTTGCTGGCCGCCGGGCGCAACGCGGGATGCACGCTGTCCCAGTACTGCGCCACCGTTTCGGCCAGAAGCTTCAGCCCGCGCGTCAGCCCCTCCAGCCCGGACTGGTTGACCAGCACCCGCGCCACGATCACCAGCAGCCGCAGGTCGCGCCCGTTGCCGGCCAGAACCCGGGTCTCGTCCAGGATCTCGTCCCAGTCCAGTTCCACCGCGCCGGTGCCGCCCTGGTCGATCAGCCGCTGCCGCGCGGCGCGCGCGGCGGGTTGCAGGCGGGTTTCCAGCGCATGAAAGCGGGCGTCGTTCCGCAGGTCGGATCCTGACGGAGCCGCGGGGTCCAGAGGGGCGAGGAACGGGTCAATGTCCATCAAGGAGTCCATCAAGGAACGCCAGAAAGAAACGGAAGAAATTCATCTAAAGACTGACAGAGCATTATGATTCACGCAACCTACAGAAGCGGCCCCCCCGGTCAAGGTCGGGATTCCAGCACACGGGCGGCAAAGCCGATCAGGTTGCCGGGGTTCTCGGCCTGGGTCTCGGCCAGCGCCTGGGCCAGCGACCCGGCGGATTCGTCGCCCGGGCGGCGCGTCGCGAAGGGGTCTTTCAGCGCCAGAAAGGCGATGATCTCGGCCTTGCCATAGTCGCTGTCGGTGACCTTCATCGCCAGCCGCCGCGTGTCGGCACGCTTTTCGTCCAGGCTGAACAGCACCCGGATGCGCCGGGTGCCGCCCTCGACCACGCCCAGCTTGCCGACATCGGTTTCGCCAAAGAACTCGGTCGGCAACAGGTTGAAGGTCTGCCCCGTGGTGTCGACCGCCATCACCCACAGCCGCGCGCCCTGGACATCGGCGGGCAAGAGCACCTCGACAACCGGATTCTCTCCGGTGCGGAAGATGCCGGTCAGGTTGGCCTCGCCGCTGTCGCCCTGCCCCATCCAGATCGACAGCGCATTGGTCGGCAGCGCCGGCAGCACCTTGCGCACCGTGCACAGCTGGTCGTTCAGCACCGACACCGAACTGCGCAGCTTGCGGTCGCCCAGGGTGTCGGCCAGCGCGCCCTCAAGCCCCGCCGCCAGCGCCGGGCCGGCGGCGTTGCCGGTGATGGTGATGGTAGAGCCAAGGGCATAGCCGTCGGCCGGGGGATCCACCTGTTGCAGCGGGCCGCAATCGGCCAGTCCATCCAGCACCGCCTGCACCGTTTCCGGCGGCAGCAGGCGCGGGCCGCGGACCAGGTCGGTCGACAGATCGAACCCGTATTCCTTGGCCCAGGCCTGCAACGCCGCCTCGATCTCGCGCGCGGTGGGGGCGTCGGGGGCCAGGCCCGAGACCCGCGCCGTCATGTCCGACAGTTCCACCCGCCAATCTTCAAGCCGCGCCATGGCGCCGAAGACCGCCGCCGCACCGGGGGCCCAGGTCTCTTTCGGCATGCCCTGCGCCAGCGTCACCGCCTCGGGCGCGGCCTCCTTGCCCGCCAGCGCGGCAAAGCCGGCGCGGATCGCCTGGGCCGCCGCCGGATCGGGCGCGTTAGCCACCAGCCGCACCACCCCCAGCCCGCCGCCCGTGGTGGCCGACAACGCATAGGGCGCGGCCACCGGCAGCGGCTTTTCCAGCAGCGCCAGCACCCGCGCCAGCGGCCCGTCCAGAAGGCCCGCATACCAGGCCCCGCCCCCTGCCGCCGCCAGCACGATCACCAGCACCAGCGCCAGGAACCCGCCCCCCGACCGCCGCGGGGTCGCCGCGCCACGGATGGTGGGGGCGCGTGTCGGCGGCGCGGTGCGGCTGCGGTCGGGCGCCGGCCCCTTCAGCGCGCGGCCCACCTGGTCGACCACCGCCGCCGCACTGGGAGCGCGCTGCGCCAACTGCGGCTCGGTCAGCCAGTCGATCAGGCCCTTCAGCGGCTCGGGCACCCCGGCGGTATCCAGCCGCTCCTGCTTGCGCCGGATCATCTCGCCCGGGGTCATGCCGGCAAAGGGCACCTGCCCCTTCCAGGCTGCCAGAAGCAACGCGCCCAAGGCATAAAGGTCGGACCGCGGCTCGGCCTTGCCCTCCATCTGCTCGGGGGCGGCGTATTCGTATTTCCCGGCAAAGTCGTTGCCGACGATGGTCCGCGCGCCCGCCCCGGTATCCTTGGCGATGCCGAAGTCGATGATCGTCGCCTTTTCCGGGCTGCCGTCGCGCAGGATCACGTTGTCGGGCGACAGGTCGCGATGCACGATCCCCTGCTTGTGCGCCGCGACCAGCCCCTCGGCCACGCGGTGCGCGATGATCATCAGCTCGCGCGGCTCCAGCCGCCGGCGCAGCATTTCATCCGCGATCGACGGCCCGGCGATATAATCCATCACCAGGAACACATGCCCCTGATCCATGCGCGAGCATTCGGTATAGCGCACCACCGCATCGTCGCGGATGTCGCGCATCTGCTCTTCGCGCTTCATCAGCTCGATATAGCCTTCCTGGCCGGAAAACTGCGCGTTCAGCGCCTTGATCGCCACCACGCGGCCCGAGATCAGATTGCGCGCCTTATAGACCTCGCCGGTGCCGCCACGGCCCAGCACACCCTCGATCTCGTAGGTGTTGTTCAGGATCTGGCCCCGGTGGAAGATGTCTCCGGGCAGTGCGTCAATCATCGGACCCAACCTTTCAGGGGAAGGGAAAACCCGACCCCCGCGCAAAACAGTCGCAAAATGCCTGGTTCCAGACTAGACTGAGTCTCGCGGGAATTCCCGCCCTTTTTTCAAGACCGTTCCCGTCACGCATTTCCACGAGGCGACTTATGGCCCAACGCGGCTCTCCGGAAACCGTCAAGCGCAAAGAGCTGGTCGGCAAGCTGAACGAAACCTGCCTGCGGGCCTTTTCGACCGCAGCCCAGTTCGCCAAGAGCCGTGGCAACCCCTACGTTGAGCTGGCCCATTTCATCGACGCCCTGTCGCGCAGCGAACGGACCGATTTCGACATCCTCTGCCGCTCGGCCGGGGTCGATGCAGCCCGGCTGGAAGGCGACATCCAGCGCGCCCTGGACCGCCTGCCGCACGGCGCCTCGGCGGTCGAGGAATTCTCCGACCACATCTTCCATTGCATCCGCGAGGCCTGGACCTACGGCAAGGTCGATCACGACGACGACCAGGTCCGCTCGGCCTGGGTGCTGATCGCGGCGATGAAGACGCCGGTGCTGGAAGGGCTGATGCTGAAGATCAGCCTGGAG
>JAGPCN010000140.1:8847-10751 GCA_018058035.1 Fuscovulum sp. | reverse complement strand
GAAGGCTTCCAGCGCGCCGAATACCTGCTGGATCACGGCATGCTGGACCGCGGGGTGCACCGCAAGGGGATGCGCGATGAACTGGTGACGCTGGTGCGGATGCTGATGGGCCTCACTCCGGCCGTGAAGGGCGACCTTGCCCCGCCCGCCCCGGCCCCCGCCGAAGAGGCCAAGGCGTGACCACCCCGACCGGATCGGATGCGATCCTTGACCGGATGATGACCCTGCACCCCAAGGTCATCGACCTGACGCTGGACCGGGTGCACCGCCTGCTGGCCGCGCTGGACCACCCCGAGCGGCGGCTGCCGCCGGTGATCCACATCGCCGGCACCAATGGCAAGGGCAGCACCCAGGCGATGATCCGAGCCGGGCTTGAGGCCGCGGGCGACCGGGTCCATGCCTATACCTCGCCGCACCTGGCGCGGTTCCACGAACGCATCCGCCTGGCCGGCTCGCTGATCAGCGAACCCGCGCTGACCGCGCTGCTGGATGAATGCGTGCAGGCCAACGGCCCCGACGAGATCACCTTCTTCGAGATCACCACCTGCGCCGCGATGCTGGCCTTTGCCCGGACACCGGCCGACTGGACCCTGCTCGAGGTCGGCCTGGGCGGGCGGCTGGATGCGACCAACGTCGTCGAAAAGCCCGCGCTGACCATCATAACCCCGGTTTCCCTGGATCACGAAGCCTATCTGGGCGACACCGTGGCCAAGATCGCCGGCGAAAAGGCCGGCATCCTGAAACGCGGCGTGCCTTGCGTCGTCGGCCCGCAGCACCCCGACGGGCTGGCCGCGATCGAGGATCGGGCGGCCCGTCTTGGCGCCCCGCTCTGGGTCTTTGGCCAGCACTGGACCGCCTGGGAAGAGCGCGGACGGCTGGTCTACCAGGACGAAAACGGCCTCCTGGACCTGCCCCTGCCCAACCTGCCGGGTCCCCACCAGATCCAGAACGCCGGCGCCGCCATCGCCGCCCTGCGCCTTTTGCGGCGCGGCGACGCCGAGGCCGCCGTCACCCGCGCCGAATGGCCCGCAAGGATGCAGCGCCTGCGCCATGGCCCGCTTGCGACCAGTGCGCCGGGGGTCGAGCTGTGGCTGGATGGCGGCCACAACCCGGCCGGGGGCGAGGCCGTCGCCGCCACCCTGGCCCGGATGCCGCCGCGCGAGACGCATCTGATCTGCGGCATGCTGAACACCAAGGACGTGCGCGGCTACATGCGCCCGTTGGCGCCGCAGGCGACCCGCCTCTGGGCGGTGTCGATCCCGGCCGAAAAGAACACCCTGCCGGCTGAGTCCACCCGCGACGCCGCCCGCGACGCCGGGATACCGGCCGAGGCGGCCGGCTCGGTCGCCGGCGCGCTGGCCGCCATCGCCGCGACCAACCCTCAGGCCCGCGTGCTGATCTGCGGCTCGCTTTATCTGGCGGGACAGGTGCTGAGGGACAACGGCTAGGTAGGATGGGCAATATTGCCCATCCTACGGGATCGGCGCGCGGGGCCATCGGATCGCCCCAATTCCTCGGCAGGCTGCCCGCACCTTAGCCCTGCCTCCCGAGTCGCCGATGGACCTGTCCCCCGCCCGCCGCCCCCCGTTGGCCCTGCTTGTCGACGGGGAAAACCTGCCGCGCGACATGGCGAAACGGGTGCTTGAGACGGCCAGCAACCATGGCACCCCGCAGGTACGCCGCGTCTATGGCAACCTGAACGCCATTTCCGGCTGGGAAGACCACGGCTTTCGCCTGTGCCCCACCCGCCCCGGCAAGAACGCCGCCGACATGCTGCTCTGCGTCGAGGCGATGATACTGGCCCTGCGCGACGGCTTCGACACCATTGCCATCGCCTCCTCGGACCGCGATTTCAGCTATCTCGCCGAACAGTTGCGCGAGCTTGGCAAGCAGGTGATCGGACT
>JAGPCN010000140.1:6637-8747 GCA_018058035.1 Fuscovulum sp. | reverse complement strand
GTGATCTCGTCAGCCAGGCCGAAGATCAGCTTTTCGTGGATATGCGCCTTGCACAGCTGGGCGAACTGGTCGGCGGCCAGGTCGAAATCCTCGATCCGCAGCGCGCCCATGTCGGCCAGGTGGCGCATGTGGTGGACCAGCCGGTCGTGGATCAGCCCCGGCCCGTTGCGATAGAAGGCGCGCGCCAGATCGGGAAAGCGCGAGCCCTCGGCCACCACCAGGCGGAACATGTTGCGGCCGAAGTCTGACATCAGGAAGCCGGCGATGCGTTCGGCGGCAAAGGTCAACAGCGCCTCGACCGGGGCCGAATAGTCCATCGCGGCCTCGGCCGCCTCGGTCTGGTAGCGGCACTCGCGGTTGCAGATCTCGGTGAACAGCAGCCGCTTGTCGGGGAAATAGCTGTACAGCGTGGCCTTGCTGACCCCGGCCGCCCGCGCGATGTCGTCGACCGAGGCCCCATCGAAGCCGTCGCGCAGGAACACCGCCCGGGCGCCGTCCAGCACCTGGTCATACTTGCGTCCCTTGCGGATCGTCGCGTCGGCGTCCATGGCCCCCCCTTGGGACGACCATAGATCAGCCGGCAAGCCCGCGGCAAGCGCGCCCGCCGTCATTCCCCTTTCGTGCAGACCGCGACCGCCTGACCCTCGCAGCCCTTGGTCGAGGTCGTCACATCGCCCTCGGGCCAGGTCAGCGTCGGCAGCAGCGTGCCCATCGTCTGGGCCTGCACCGGCAGCGCCAGCATCAGCGCGGTCAGGGCCAGGGCGGCGGCAGGGGCAAGGGTCTTCATGGCAAGTCTCCTAAACGGTTCAGTTCAGATTTCACATATATGAACTGAACGGTTCAGTTTGTCAAACGATTCGCGCGACGCGATGCCGCCTTGCGCCGCCCGCTCCAGAGGCTATTTTAGAATCGTTCCAACATAGGCCCTCAACATAGGCCCGCCATGCTTTCCGCCCTGTCCTCGCGCCGCCGCTTTTCAGACCTGACCGAACAAGAGGTGCTGGCGCTTGCCATCTCGTCCGAAGAAGACGACGCGCGCATCTACCGCAGCTATGCCGAACGGCTGCGCGCCGACTATGCCGCCAGTGCCGCGATCTTCGACGCCATGGCCGAAGAAGAGGACGGCCACCGCCGCGCCCTGATCGACCTGCACCGCGCCCGCTTTGGCGAGGTGATCCCACTGATCCGGCGCGAACATGTCGCGGGTTTCTACGCCCGCCGCCCGGTCTGGCTGGCCGCCAACCTCTCGCTTGACACCATCCGCGGCGAGGCCCAGGCGATGGAGCGGCAGGCCGCCGATTTCTACACCCGCGCCGCCGCCCGCACCGGCGACGCCGCCACCCGCAAGCTGTTGGGCGACCTGGCCGCGGCCGAGGCCGGGCACGACCGCACCGCCGGCGCCCTGCAGGACAGCCACCTGGGCGACGACGCCCGCGCCGAAGAGGACAGCACCGCCCGGCGCCAGTTCATCCTGACCTGGGTGCAACCGGGTCTGGCCGGGCTGATGGACGGCAGCGTCAGCACGCTGGCGCCGATCTTTGCCACCGCCTTCGCCACGCAAGACACCTGGACCACCTTTCTGGTGGGCCTGGCCGCCTCGGTCGGCGCCGGCATCTCGATGGGCTTTACCGAAGCCGCGCATGACGACGGCGTGCTGTCGGGCCGCGGCAGCCCCTGGAAGCGCGGCCTTGCCTCGGGCGTGATGACCACGCTGGGCGGCCTGGGCCACGCGCTGCCCTACCTGATCCCCGATTTCTGGACCGCCACCACCATCGCGATGATCGTGGTCTTCGTCGAGCTTTGGGCCATCGCCTGGATCCAGAACCGCTACATGGAAACCCCCTTCCTGCGCGCGGCCTTGCAGGTCGTCCTTGGCGGTGCTCTGGTGTTCGCGGCGGGGGCACTGATCGGGGGCGGATAGATGTATCGCAAGGGCGAGGTTCACTATCAGGCGCTGGCGCTGCCCGACCGGGTGCAGTTGCCGCCCGAAGCATCCACAGGGGCCGCCGAAGACTTCCTGGCCTACATGCGCAAGCGCCACTCGGTCCGCGACTTCGCCCCCGACACGGTGCCCGAGGCAGTGATCCGCGCCGTCATCGCCACCGCCGCC
>JAGPCN010000140.1:0-6537 GCA_018058035.1 Fuscovulum sp. | reverse complement strand
GCCCGAAGCATCCACAGGGGCCGCCGAAGACTTCCTGGCCTACATGCGCAAGCGCCACTCGGTCCGCGACTTCGCCCCCGACACGGTGCCCGAGGCAGTGATCCGCGCCGTCATCGCCACCGCCGCCAGCGCCCCTTCGGGTGCGAACCGCCAGCCCTGGCACTTCGTCGCCATCGCCGACCCGGCCATGAAGGCCCGCATCCGCGCCGCCGCCGAGGAAGAAGAACGCGCGTTCTACAACGGCGGCGCCCCCGACGAATGGCTGGCCGCGCTGGAACCGATCGGCACCGGCGCCACCAAACCCCACCTGACCGACGCCCCCTGGCTGATCGTGGTCTTCGCCGAACGCTGGGGGGTGAACGAAGACGGGATGCGCTACAAGAACTACTACGTCCCCGAAAGCACCGGCATCGCGCTTGGCTTCCTGATCGCCGCCATCCACCATGCAGGGCTGGTCTGCCTGGAACACACCCCGAACCCGATGGCCTTCCTGAACCAGATGCTGCACCGCCCGCCACAGGAAAAGCCCCTGATGATCCTGCCGGTCGGCTACCCGGCCCCAGGCGCGACGGTGCCCGAGGTCGCCAAGCGAAAGAAGGCGTTCGACAAGGTGGCAACGGTGTTCCGCTAGGGGCCCGCACCGCACGGCACCAAGGCAGCCTTACGCGCCTGGCCCGTCCCATTCGTAGACGGTATCCAGCGCATCCTCCGCGACCGCCCTAAACCCGCAGTGCCGATAGAAATCGTTGGACCGGCTGCCGTTCAGCGCCATCAGCCGGATCGACAGTCCCGCAGCGCGCGCGTCTTCCTTCAGCCTTTCCATCACCCAGTGCCCAAGGCCAAGCCCCTGGAATTCCGGACTGACATACAGGTGATCCAGGTACAGGTGATCGGGCCGGTGTCGAACGACATGGAATCCAGCCGTCCGGCCCCCCGCAAGCAGCACCTGCGTATCCTCCGGAATGAACCCATCCAGAAACCGCGCCCGCGCCCGGACCGGATCTAACCGCCCGACGGCCGTCAGGCTTGGCCGCATCGCCTCCAGCCGGATGTCTGCCAAGGCATCCGCCTCTGACGCCCGCGCCGGTCTGGCCTGAAAATTCAAGGTCGACACCTGTCCTCGCCGGAAAGCGGTTCACCTCCGCAACCATAGGCCAGCCTCGGGATCACGGGCAACGCCCCGGTTCCATGCCCCAGGGCCAGCCGGATGCGCAGCCAACCACCCCCCAAGGCACGCCCGACGATTCCGCACCCTCAGAAACCCAAGAGATTCTGGCGGGCGCACGGCGCGGCCCGCCCTTCCCCTTTCATCTGTCCAGAAATATCCCACGGGGGGTCCGGGGGGTGTGAAACCCCCCGGTCTTGCGCCGGCCGACCCGCTCGCCGGCCGCGGGAGGATCCCTGACCAACCCCCGACGCCTGCGCCGAACCCATTGAAATCCCTCTCCGACTTTGCGCCAGCGCGCAGCCGCCGCAGGGCTCCTTGCGGCCTCCCCCTTGCCCTTTGCCCCCGCCCGTGACACGACAGGCCATGCTGGCGATCCTGCTGAAAACCCTGCCCTTCTTCGCCGTGATCGCCACCGGCTTCCTGGCCGGCCGCGCCCGCTTCATCACGCCCGAAGCCACCGGCCAACTGACCAGGTTCGTCTTCTACTTCGCCCTTTCGGCCATGCTGTTCGGCTTTGCCGCCAACCTGTCGCTGGCCGAGATCTTCAGCCTGCCCTTCGTGCTGGCCTACCTGACGGGCACCGCGCTGGTCTGGGGGCTGGTGCTGGCCCTGGGCCTGATCCGCGGCACCGGCCGCGAGGCCGCCCTGTTCGAGGCGCATACCGGCGTCATCGGCAATGTCGGCTTTCTGGGCATTCCGATGCTGGTCCTGCTTCTGGGGCCAAAGGCGGTCGGCCCGGTGCTGCTGGTGCTGGCGGTGGACCTGATCGTGTTTTCCTCGGCGCTGACGTTGGGCATCACGCTGCTGCGCTCGGGCCGGGTCGGCCCAGATACCCTGCGCCTCCTGGCCCTGGGGCTGCTGAAGAACCCGATGATCGTCTCGACCGTGCTTGGCATGGCCTGGGGTGCCACCGGCCGCAGCCTCTGGACCCCGGTGGCCGAGTTCATGACCCTGCTGGGCGCCGCCGCCACCCCTTGCGCGCTGTTCGCCATCGGCGCCTCGCTGGCCGGACGGCGGCCCGACCGGCCGCTGATCGCGGCCTGGCTCAGCTTTGCCAAGCTGGTGCTGCACCCCGCCGCCGTGGCCATCGCCGCGCTGTGGCTTTTCGCCGTCGAACCCTATGCCGCCGGCGTGATGATCGCCGCCGCCGCCTTGCCGGTGGCGGGAAACGTGTTCATCCTGGCCCAGCATTACGGCGTGGCCCCGCAACGGGTCTCGACCGCCATCCTGATCTCGACCGCGCTGTCCGTCCTGACGGTAACGGCGGTGATTGCCCTTCTGGAGACGACATGAAGACGATATCGGAAAACCGCTGTTTCGGGGGTGTGCAGGGCGTCTACACCCATGCCTCGGCCGCCACCGGCACCGACATGACCTTTGGCCTTTTCCTGCCGCCGCAGGCCGAGGACGGGCCGGTCCCGGTGCTGTGGTACCTGTCGGGCCTGACCTGCACGCATGAAAACGCCATGGTCAAGGCGGGGGCCCAAGGGTGGGCGGCCGAGGCCGGCATCGCCCTGATCTTTCCCGACACCAGCCCCCGAGGAGAGGGGGTGGCGAACGACGCGGCCTACGACCTGGGCCAGGGCGCGGGTTTCTACGTCAACGCGACGCAAGCCCCCTGGGCGCCGCATTTCCGGATGTGGGACTATGTGACCGAGGAACTGCCCCGCATCTTGTTCAACGCCTTCCCGTTGGACGAAGGCGCGCAGGGCATCACCGGCCATTCGATGGGCGGCCACGGCGCGCTGACCATCGCGATGAGCTTTCCGGGCCGCTTTGCCAGCGTCTCGGCCTTTGCGCCGATCTGCAACCCCACCGCCAGCGACTGGGGCCGCAAGCAATTCACCGCCTACCTGGGCGCCGACGAGGCCGCCTGGGTCGGGCATGACGCAACGCTTCTGATGCGGCGCTTCGGCTTTGACGGGCCGATCCTGGTGGACCAGGGCACCTCGGACCAGTTCCTGGACCTGTTGCGCCCCGAGACGCTGGCCGCGGCGATGACCGAACGGCGCCAGGGCGGCACGATCCGCATGCAGAAGGGCTATGACCACAGCTATTTCTTCGTGTCGACCTTCATGCCCGACCACATCGCCTTTCACGCCGAGGCGCTGCGTGGTTGAGCGGGCACAAATTCCTTTGAAGGAATTTGGCAATTTTCTTCGAAGAAAATTGCGTCGCGCAGGGGGTGCAGGGTGACGCTTTACATCGACGCCGACGCCTGCCCCGTCAAGGACGAGGCCGAGCGCGTGGCCAGCCGGCTGCGGGTGCCGATGGTGCTGGTGTCGAACGGCGGCATCCGGCCCAGCCCCAACCCGCTGGTCGAAAGCGTCTATGTCGGCCAGGGCCTGGACGAAGCCGACCGCTGGATCGCGGACCGCGCCGGGCCAGGGGACGTGGTGGTGACGTCGGACATCCCGCTGGCCGCGCGGGTGATCGAGGCCGGCGCCACGGTGGTCAAGCCGGACGGCGAGGTGCTGACCGGCCGCAACATCGGCACCGTGCTGGCCACGCGCAACCTGATGGCCGACCTGCGCAGCGCCGATCCGTTCCGTCAGGGCGGCGGACGCGGCTTTTCCAAGGCCGACCGGTCGCGGTTCCTGGACAGTCTTGACCGTGCGCTGCGCGGATAGGGCGCCGGTTTCCGCACGGAAACCGGACCGGAAATCGCACGATTTCCGGTGCTTCCCGGACATGCCGATGTCGCGCCCAGAACAGCGCATCGCCGCCGCCCGGTGTCTGATCGCGCCATGAGCGCCTCTGCCCAGCCTTCTGCCGGCGCCCCCCGGACCGGCATCCTGCTTGCCCTGGGTGGCGCCGTCGTGCTGTCGATGAACGACCTGGCGATCAAGGCGCTGGCCGATACCGGCTATGCCCTGCACCAGGTCATCCTGATCCGCGCCCTGATCGGCATGGCGCTGGTGCTGGCGGTGATGGCGGTCAGCCCGCGCGGTCTGCGCCAGATCCTGACCCGCCGCCGCGGCGCGCATCTTTTCCGGGTCTCGATCGTGATGGTGTCGAACGTCACCTATTTCGTCGGCCTGTCGCTGATGCCACTGGCCGATGCCGTCGCCACCGCCTTCGTGGCGCCCTTGCTGGTGACCGCGATGTCGGCGCTGATCCTGGGCGAAGAGGTCGGCCCGCGCCGATGGGCGGCCGTGGCGGTGGGCATGGCCGGCGTGGTGGTGATGACACGGCCGGGGTCGGGCATGATCCAGCCGGCGGCGATCCTGGTGCTGATCTCGGCCTTCTGCTACGCCTCGAGCCACATGATGACCCGCCGCATGCGCGACACCGAAAGCGCGATGACGCTGAACTTCTATGTCCAGGTCGGGTTCCTGCTGGTCTCTTCGGCCATGGGCCTCTGGGTGGGCGACGGCCACATGGCACAAGAGCCGGGCACCACCTGGGAATTCCTGTTCCGCCCCTGGGTCCTGCCGCCGGTGCAGGACTGGTGGGCCTTTCTGGGCACCGGCCTGGCCGTCGGCATCGGCGGGCTGATGATGAGCCAGGCTTACCGCACCACCGAGGCCGCCCTGATCGCGCCCTTCGAATATGTCGGCATGCCGATGGCGATCTTCTGGGGCGTGGTGATCTTTGGCACCTGGCCGGATGCCACCGCCTGGGCGGGGATTGCGCTGATCTGCGGCGCCGGGCTTTATACATTGTGGCGCGAGACGGTGCGCAGGAAGGTTCAGGATGTCGCGGCCCCAAGCGGTGATCTTTGATATCGGCAATGTCCTGGTGGGCTGGGACCCCGAGGGCTATTACGACGCGCGCATCGGCCCCGAACGCCGGCGCCGGTTCTTTGCCGAAGTGCCGATCCACGCCGCCAACGTGGCGATGGACGCAGGCACGCCCTTTGCCGACAGCATCGCGCCGCTGGCCGAGGCGCATCCGCACTGGCGCGACGAGGTGCTGGCCTGGCGGCGCGACCTGCTGGTCATGCTGCAGCCGGTGATCTTCGGCTCGGTCGCGCTGATGCGGGCGCTGCGCCGCAACGGCGTGCCGGTCTTTGCGCTGACCAACTGGGGCGACGAGCATTTCGACATCGCCTGCAGCCACTTCGCCTTTTTCAACGAATTCGACCGGGCTTTCGTCTCGGGCCGGATGGGCTTGATCAAACCCGATCCGGCGATCTATGCCACGGTCGAGCGCGAAACCGGCATCGCCCCCGACGCGCTGCTGTTCGTCGACGACAAGGCCGAGAACGTGGCCACCGCCGTCGCGCGCGGCTGGAAGGCGCATCAGTTCGAAAGCTGGCAGGGCTGGGCGCGGCGGCTGGTCGCCGAGGGATTGCTGACAAGAGAGGAAGCCGGGCTATGACATTGCAGATCATCGGACCCGAGGCCGAACGCCACCTGACCTGGGCCGGGCTGCTGGACGCGCTGAAGGCCGGGCACCGCCGCCCCCAGCCCGACATCAAGGACCTGTTCGTCTACCGCGGCGCCGACACGATTCTGGACCGCGCGACCTGGATCGACGGCATCGGCGGGCTGGTCAAGGTGGCGACCGTTGTCCCCGGCAATGCCGCGCGCGGCCTGCCCACCATCCACGGCGCGGTGACGCTGTTCGATGACATCACCGGCGAACTGACCGCGCTGCTGGATTTCCACCTGGTGACGAAATGGAAGACCGCCGGCGACAGCCTGCTGTCCGCCAGCCGCCTGGCCCGCAAGGACAGCCGCCGCATCCTGCTGGTCGGCGCGGGCGCGGTGGCGCGGTCGATGGTCGATGCCTACCGCAGCCTCTGGCCGGATGCCGAATTCACCGTCTGGTCGCGCAAGCTGGTGACGGCGGCGAACATGGCCACGCCGCTCGGCCTGCAGATGACCACCGACCTCGCCGAAGCCGTGCCGCAGGCCGACATCATCTGCACCTGCACCATGTCGACCGCGCCGCTGATCCGTGGCGACTGGCTGCGCCCCGGACAGCACCTGGACCTGATCGGCGCCTATCGCCCCGACATGCGCGAGTTGGACGACACCGCCCTGTCGCGCGCCCGGCTGTTCGTGGATTCGCGGGCGACCACGGTCCACCACATCGGCGAACTGATGATGCCGCTGAAGTCCGGCGCGATCACCGAGGCCAGCATCACCGCCGATTTCTGGGACGACCCCGCGCTTTACGCCCGCCGCTCCGACGACGAGATCACCATCGCCAAGAACGGCGGCGGCGCGCACCTGGACCTGATGACCTCGGCCTGGATCGCCGGCGCGGTGGCCGGAAAATGACCTGGGCGGGCCACGACGGCGCGCTGCCCCTGTCGGTGGCCCTGGTCATGCTGGCCGCGATGGCCGCCTGGGAACTGGCGGCCCCCGCCCGCCGGGCCGAAATGCCCCGGCTGCTGCGCTGGTCGAACAATCTGGGAA
>JAGPCN010000139.1 GCA_018058035.1 Fuscovulum sp. | reverse complement strand
GCCGAGAAGGTCAGCGGCAGACGCATGTCGACCAGCCCCGCCAGGATGCGATCCGTCGCCGGACAGCTTTGCGCCCCGGCATAGCGCCAATGCACATAGCGGCTGGTAAAGGCGACCGGGTCGCCGGCGCCGAACCATTTCAGTTCCACCCCGCGCGCCGCGCAGGCGGCCAGGAAGGCGGTGATCCGCGCCTCGTCCCAGTCGGGCAGCAGGAACTGGAAGGACGACCCGACGAAGACCTCGTCTACGGGCCGCGCCACCAGCCGCAGCCCGGGCACGCCTTGCAGGCCCGCCTCCAGCCCGCGGTAAAGCGCCGCCCAGCGGTCGCGCCGGTCGCGCAGGAGCGCGATCTGCGGCCGCAGCACGGCCGCGCGCAGGTTGTCCATCCGGCCCGAGACGTTGGGCATCTCCAGCCGGTGGCGGGCAAAGACCTCGGGGCCGGGCGCGGCGGGGTGCTTGCCGTACAGCATGTAGGACCCCGACAACAGCACCATCCGCGCCGCCAGGTCGGCGTCGTCGGTGACGATCAGCCCGCCCTCGCCGCTGTTCATGTGCTTGTAGGTCTGCGTCGAATAGCAGCCGATCGCGCCGTGCCGGCCGCTGGGAATACCGCGAAACTCCGCCCCCATCGTATGGGCGCAATCCTCGATCACCGTCAGCCCCAGCCGGTCGCAGAGCGCCATCAGCGCGTCCATGTCGCAGACATGGCCGCGCATGTGGCTAAGGAGCAGGATCCGCGCCCCCGTCTCGCGCGCCCTGGCCGCCAGATCGGCAAGGTCGATCACCAGGTCGGGCGTGATCTCGACAAAGACCGGCCGGCCCCCCGCCGCGGCGATGGCGCCCGGCACCGGGGCCAGCGTGAAGGCGTTGGTCAGCACCGGGTCGCCGGCCTGCATCCCCGCCGCGCGCAGCGCGCAGCCCATCGCATAGCCGCCCGAGGCCACACCCAGGCAATAGCGCGCCCCGGTGAAGGCGGCGAACTCGGCCTCCAGCGCCGCGGCCTCGGCCTGTTCGCCGGGAAGCGTGTTGTAGCGGTGCAGCCGACCGTGCCGCAAAACCGCCAGCGCCGCCTCGATGCCCGCCTCGGGGATCGGCTCCTGCTGGGTAAAGCTGCCGTGGAAGACCTCGGGCCTGCGTTCCATTCAGTGATCCTCGCGTCGCGTCGACAGGACGAACAGCCCCAGCGTCAGCACCAGGCACCCCGCCGCCCCCCAATAGGCCACGTTGGGCGAGGTCCAGTCCCGCCCCTCGGCCATGAAATGCCCGAAAACCCAGGAAAACACCACTGTTCCTGCCAGCATCGCCAGGTTCATGATCGCCGACAAGCCACCCTGCAACTCGCCCTGCGCATTCTCGGGCACCACCTTCGACATCATTGCCGTCAGCATCGGATGCACGAATCCCTCCGGCCCGTGCACCACCATCAGCGCAAAGACCAGCGCCACGCTGCCGACGATGCCATAACCCAGGCAGGCCAGGCAGGCGCAGACCAGGCCGATCAGCGCGGTGCGATGCTCGCCGAAGGCGGCGACGAAGCGGCCGGTCAGCCCGCCCTGGAACCCCGCCATCACCAGCCCGAAGATCGCCAGGCTGAAGCCCACCATGCCCTCGGACCAGCCGAACCGCGCCATGCCCCAGAACGGCCAGATCGCCGGATAGACCGACGAGGCAAAGAAGAACAGCGCCAGCACCGCGCACAGCGGCAGCACCCCCGGATAGGTGCGGAACACCCGCAGCGCGCCAAAGGGGTTGGCCCGCGCCCATTGGAACGGGCGGCGGCTTTCGGGCGGCAGGGTCTCGGGCAGCACGAACCAGCCATAGGCGAAATTCGCCAGCGACACCGCCGCCGCCACGAAGAACGGCACCCGCGGCCCGAACTCTCCCAGCATCCCACCCAGGGCCGGACCGATCACGAAGCCCACGCCGAAGGCTGCCCCCATCATGCCGAAGGCCTTGGCGCGGTCCTCGGGCGCGGTGATGTCGGCGATATAGGCATTGGCGATGATCCAGCTGGACCCGCAGATGCCGGCCAGGATGCGCCCGACGAACAGCCAGAAAAGCGTGGGCGCCAGGGCCGAGAACAGGAAATCGGCGCCGAGGCCGAAGATCGCCAGCAACAGCAGCGGCCGTCGCCCGAACCGGTCCGACAGGTTGCCCGCCAGCGGCGAGAACAGGAACTGTGCCAGGCTGAAGGCCGCGAACATCATGCCGCCGATCACCGCCGCGCGGTCCAGCGTCACGCCGCCAACCTCTTCGATCAGCGCCGGCGTGACCGGGATGATCAGGCCAAAGCCTACCATGTCCAGGAACACGGTGATCAGCACGAAGGTCACGGCATGGCGCGAGGCGGGCGCCGGGCCGGGGCCGGGCGCGGAAACGGGGGATGCGGGTGCGGTCATGGCGGCGGACCCTAGGGCGGGCCCGGCCGGCTGTCAAACCGCCCGTCCGCCAGACCGCCTCTCGCCGGGGCGCCCCGCTGGTGGCGCCAAGCAAGCCCCCGAATGACGGCCTTTGTCACTGGACCCCTCAGCAGCCCTGCGTCATGGTCCGCGCCAACCCGAACCCGTTGATCCGAAAGGAAACCCCGATGCGCTTTCCCGTCCTTGCCGGTGCCCTGCTGGCGCTGTCCCTCGGCCTCGGCGCGGCGCTGCCCGCCAAGGCCGATCTCGTCATCACCGGCCGCGCGGCACAGGCGCTGCACTGCTCGGCCATGCTGTTCATGGTCTCGGACGAGCTTTACTCGGCCGGCTACATCAGCCGCAGCGACCGCGACTGGGCACAGGGCGCAGCGGTGTCGATGCTGGCCTATGTGCCGGGCACCGACGACCAGAAGGTGCAGGCGATGGCGCAACGGTTCGACAAGCTGATGCGGTCGCGCTCGCTTGACGGGCTGATGGCCGAGTACAACGACACCTCGGCCTGGTGCCAGAAGAACTTCCTGTAACCCCGGCGGATCGGCCGGGTGCCGGAATTCGCACGAATTCCGCGATTTCCGCATCGGAAATCGGCCCCGGACCGCCCCGGTCAGCCCAGCAGGCGCGCAGCCAGCACGGGCAGATCCTCGAAGCGGTGCAACAGCGCCTCGGGGTCCAGCGCCGCCACATCCTCGTCGCCGGGGCCGAACGTCACCAGCGCCACCGGCACCCCGGCCGCCAGGCCTGTCTTGCGGTCGGTCTCGGTATCTCCCACCAGCATCGACCGCGCCGCCCCGCCCGCCCGCTGCACCGCCAGGTGATAGGGCGCCGGGTCGGGCTTGCGCACCGGCAGGGTATCGGCCCCCACCAGCGCGTCGAACAACTCGCGCACCCCAAGCGCGCGCATCAGCGCCTCGGCCAGGCCCTCGGGCTTGTTGGTGCATATCGCCGCCGTCATGCCCTGCCGCCGCAGGGCCTCGACCGCCTCGGCGGCGCCGGGATACAGTCGGCTGTGGACGCAGAGCGCGGCGCCATAGGCCTCCAGCAGCCGCGGATACAGGCGGTCGACCAGCGTCTCATCCATCCGCTCCAGCCGCGCCAGCCCCAGCCGCAGCATCGCGCGGCCGCCGCGCAGCGCCGTCGCCGCATCGCCCGGCCCCAGCAGATCGCCCGCACCAAGGTCGCGCAAACAGGCGTTGGCCGCCGCCAGCAGGTCGCCCGAGGTATCGGCCAGCGTGCCGTCCAGGTCGAAGACCACGCATTTCCCCGTCTGCAACATGCCGCAACCCTCTGTGAGAAACCGCCCCCTTGGCGCCGCCCGAACCAGCGCGTAGAACGGCGCAAAAGGAAAAGAAAGGGGCAGAATGCAGGTCTCGCTTGTCATCCTGGCCGCCGGCCAGGGCACACGGATGAACTCTGACCTGCCCAAGGTCCTGCACAAGGTCGCCGCCGCACCGCTTCTGCACCACGCCATGGCCGCGGGCCGCGCGCTGGAGCCTGCGCGCACCGTGGTCGTGGTGGGCCACGGCGCCGAGGAGGTCGCGCGCGCCGCGCGCGACTACGACGAGGGCGCCGAGGTCGTGATCCAGGACGAACAGCACGGCACCGCCCATGCCGTGGCGCAGGCCGCGCCCCTGCTGGCCGATGCGCCGGGCGACGCCTTCGTGCTTTACGCCGACACCCCGCTGATCCGCCCGGAAACCCTGCAGGCCATGCGCGACGCGCGCGCCCGCCATGCCGTGGTCGTGCTGGGCTTTCACGCCGCCGACCCTGGCCGCTACGGCCGCCTGCTGACCGACGGCGACAGCCTGCTGGCGATCCGCGAATGGAAGGACGCCTCGCCTGAGGAACGCGCCATAACCCTTTGCAACTCCGGCGTGATCTGCGCCGAGGCCCGCACCCTTTTCGACCTGGTCGCCGTGGTCGGCAACCACAACGCCAGCGGCGAATACTACCTGACCGACATTGTCGAGATCGCCCGCACCCGCGGCCTGTCGGCCGGCGTGGTGATCTGCCCCGAGGCCGAAACCCTGGGTGTCAACACCCGCGCGCAACTGGCGGATGCGGAACGCGAATTCCAGACCCGCGCGCGGGCCGAGGCGCTGGAGACCGGCGTCACCCTGACCGCGCCCGAAACCGTGTTCTTCGCGCTGGATACCGCCATCGGCCGCGACGCCATCATCGGCCCGGGCGTGATCTTCGGCCCCGGCGTCACCATCGAATCCGGGGCCGAGGTCAAGGCCTTCTGCCACCTCGAAGGCTGCCACATCAGCCGCGGCGCCGATGTCGGCCCCTTTGCCCGCCTGCGCCCGGGCGCGGAACTGGCCGAGGACGTTCATGTCGGCAATTTCGTGGAAATCAAGAACGCCATCCTGGACGAGGGCGTCAAGGTCGGCCACCTGAGCTACATCGGCGATGCCGACATCGGCGAACACACCAACATCGGCGCCGGCACCGTGACCTGCAACTACGACGGCGTGATGAAGCACCGCACCCGCATCGGCAAGCGCGCCTTCATCGGCTCGGACACCATGCTGGTGGCCCCCGTGACCGTGGGCGATGGCGCGCTGACCGCCAGCGGATCGGTCATCACCGAGGACGTGCCGGCCGAGGCGCTGGCCATCGCCCGCGCGCGGCAGGTCACCAAGCCGGGCCTCGCCACCCGGCTGATGGACAAACTCAAGGCCCTCAAGGCCGCAAGGCAGAAGGGATAAACCATGTGCGGAATCGTCGGCGTGCTGGGCAGCCATGAGGTCGCCCCGCTTCTGGTCGAGGCGCTGAAGCGCCTGGAGTATCGCGGCTATGACAGCGCCGGCATCGCCACCGTGAACAACGGCCGGCTGGACCGCCGCCGCGCCGTGGGCAAGCTGGTCAACCTGTCGGACCTTCTGGTGCATGACCCGCTGCCCGGCAAGACCGGCATCGGCCAGACCCGCTGGGCCACCCATGGCGGCGTCACGGTGCCGAACGCCCACCCGCACCGGTCGGGCAAGGTCTCGGTCGTTCACAACGGCATCATCGAGAACTTCCGCGAAATCCGCGAAGAGATGCAGGCGCTTGGCCATGCCTTCGAATCGCAGACCGATACGGAATCGGTGGTGGTCCTGACCCGCCACCACATGGACCAGGGCGATGATCCGCTGCAGGCGGTGCAGCGCACGGTCGGCCGCCTGCGCGGCGCCTTCGCCCTGTGCTTCCTGTTCGACGGCCAGGATGACCTGATGATCGGCGCCCGCCACGGCGCACCCCTTGCCGTGGGCTATGGCGAGGGCGAGAACTTCATCGGCTCGGACGCGCTGGCCCTGGCGCCGATGACCGACCGCCTGTCCTACCTCGAGGATGGCGACGTGGTCCGCGTCAGCCGCCAGTCGGTCGAGATCTTCGACCGCGAAGGCCGCCGCGCCAACCGCCCGATCACCCAGGTCGCCCTTGACACCACCCGGATCGAAAAGGCCGGCTACAAGCACTTCATGGCCAAGGAGATCGCCGAGCAGCCGGTGGTGATCGCCGATGCGCTGAAACGCTACACCGGGGCGAAAGACACGCTGGAACTGCCCGCAGGGCTGGATTTCACCGCCATCGACCGCATCACCCTGGTCGCCTGCGGCACCGCCAGCTATGCCTGCCACGTCGCGAAATACTGGTTCGAACAGATCGCCGGCCTGCCCGCCGACATCGACATCGCGTCCGAGTTCCGCTACCGCGAGCCGGTGCTGTCACCCGCCTCGATGGCCGTCTTCGTCAGCCAGTCGGGCGAGACCGCCGACACCCTGGCCGCGCTGCGCCATGTCCGCGACAAGGTGGCGCGCGTCGTCTCGGTGGTGAACGTGCCCACCTCGTCCATCGCGCGCGAAAGCGACCTGGCGCTGCCGATCCATGCCGGGGTCGAGGTCGGCGTCGCCTCGACCAAGGCCTTCACCTGCCAGTTGACCGTGCTGGCGCTGATGGCGCTGAAGGCCGCCGCCGACCGCGGGCGGATGGATGCCGCCACGCTGAAGGACCACCTTCTGTCGCTGCGCGCCCTGCCCGGGCTGATGAACGCGGCGCTGTCGCTGTCCGATCCGATCGCCCGGGTGGCCAAGGATCTGGCCCGCGCCCAGGACGTGCTGTTCCTGGGCCGCGGCCCGATGTTCCCGCTGGCCCTGGAAGGCGCGCTGAAACTCAAGGAAATCAGCTATATCCACGCCGAAGGCTATGCCTCGGGCGAGCTGAAGCACGGCCCCATAGCGCTGATCGACGCCGCCGTGCCGGTGATCGTGCTGGCGCCCAAGGACTCGCTCTTCGACAAGACCGTGTCGAACATGCAGGAGGTGATGGCGCGCAACGGCAAGGTGCTGCTGCTGTCGGATGCCGCCGGAATCGAGACCGCGGGCCAGGGCACCTGGAAGACGCTGGCCCTGCCCGAGGTCGCCCCGCATTGGGCGCCGATCCTCTATGCGATCCCGGCGCAGCTCTTGGCCTATCACACCGCCATCGCCAAAGGCACCGATGTCGACCAGCCGCGCAACCTGGCGAAATCGGTGACGGTGGAGTAGGCGATTTCTTCGAAGAAATCGCATCGGACCCTTTGAAGGGTCCGGTCCGGAGTTTTTCAAAACTCCGGCGTCCTGATCCGGACACCGCGCGCCCTCGTATCCGGTGCAAAGGACCCCCCGCCATGCACCGACGCCGCTTCGTTCTCGGCCTTGTTTCCCTGCCGCTTTCGGCCTGCGCCACCCAGCCCTCGGCCCCACCTGACCGCGGTCCGCCCCTTGACCTCGTCTCGGCCTTCGCAGGGCGGCGTACCGGCACCGGGCATTTCCGCGTCTGGCTGACCGGGCAGGAACGCCGCTTCACCGCCCGGCTGAACGGAAGCGTCCGTGGCCCAAACGGCGCCCGCACGCTGACCGTGGTCGAGGACTTCGCCTATGACGATGGCCAGACCGACCGCCTGACCTGGGTCTTTCGCAAAACCGGCCCCGGCCGCTGGACCGGCAAGCGTGAGGATACCGTGGGCCATGCCACCGTCATCGAGGAAGACGGCCTGATCCGCCTGGCCTATTTCGCCGACTTCCGATCGCCCCAGGGTGTCACGCGACTGGGCTTTCAGGACGTGATCCATGCCGACCCACGGGGCACCATCGTCAACGACGGCATTGTCAGCCGCGGCGGCGTGCCCGTGGCCGCCGTGCGCTTCGTGATCCGCTGAACCGGACCGGCGTCTGGCCGGAACGCCACGGCCCAAGCCCTTGAAATCCCTGCGCCCGCCCTCCAGGCCCGGCAAGGGCAGCCCCTTGCGCCCGCTCGCCCCCGCGGGCACACTCGACCGAAAGGAGAGGCCATGGGCAAGCGCACCGCCGACCTGCAACCCGACCAGATCGCCTTCATTGCCGAACAGAAGGTGTTCTTCGCCGCCACCGCCGCCCCCACCGGGCGGGTGAACCTGTCGCCCAAGGGGATGGACAGCCTGCGCGTGCTTTCGCCCGGCCGCATCCTCTGGCTGAACCTGACCGGATCGGGCAATGAAACCGCCGCCCATCTGGCGCTGTCGCCCCGCATGACCCTGATGTGGATGAGCGTGACCCTCAAGCCGCAGATCCTGCGCGCCTACGGCAGCGCCCGGATCCTGCACCGCGACGCTCCCGACTGGCCGGCCCTTGCCGCCCAGCTTCCCGACCAGCCCGGAGTCCGCCAGATCGTCGACCTGACCATCGACCTCGTCCAGTCCTCCTGTGGCTTTGCCGTGCCCGTCTTGGACCACCGCGAAGACCGCCCCGTGCTGAAGACCTGGGCCGAAGCCAAGGGATCGCAGGGCCTGCGCGCCTACTGGGCCGACCGCAACCGGACCAGCCTCGATGGCCTGCCCACCGGGATCGAGGCCAACCTGTGACCCCGCTCGACCGGCTGCTGGCCCTGGAAGACCCGGAGAAGGCCGCCGGGATGGCCGATTACCACAAGGCCCCGCGCCGCTACCTCGGCATCCCCGTCCCTCGTATCGAAGCCCTGGTCGACGAGTGGCGCGCCGCCCGCGACATCGGCGCGCGGGTCGCCCTGGCCGATACGCTGTGGCAGACCGATATCCACGAAGCCCGGATCGCCGCCGCCAAACTGCTGGTGCAGGCCCGCATCCGCCCCGATGACGCGGTCTGGGCGCTGTTCCTGTCCTGGGTGCCAGATTTCGACGGCTGGGCGCTGGCCGATCACGCCTGCAAGGTCGGCGAACGCCGGCTGGTCGCCGATCCCACGCGGCTGGACATCGTCGAGACCTGGACCACCAGCCCCCATATGTGGACCCGCCGCGCGGCGCTGGTCGTCACCCTGCCCTGGACGCGGATGAACAACCCCAAGCCCGCCGACCAGGAAATCCGCCGGCGCGTGCTGTCCTGGGCGGCAGTCTATGTCCCCGATCGCGACTGGTTCATCCAGAAGGCCATCGCCTGGTGGCTGCGCGACCTGTCGAAGCACGACCCCGCCCTGGCCCGCGCCTTTCTGGCCGGCCACGAGGCGCAGCTGAAACCCTTTGCCCGCAAGGAAGTCGGCAAGTACCTGGGTGCCTAAGCGCACGGCCCCTGGGCCAGCCGGGTCCGCTCCGCGGGGAGTATTTGAGAAAGAGCAAGCCTGGCGGGCACATCCCCTGCATTGCTCTTTTCGAAATACTCCCGCCGGAGGCATCCGCCGCCCGACCGGGGCGCGCGCCTCAGGACCCCAGGATCACCAGTTCCGGCAGTTCGGTCAGCCCGATCCCCAGGGCCTGATAGGCCGCCAGCGACATCAGCGCAGCACCCGTGCCGGGCCGCAACTCGACCGCCAGCGTCTGCCCGTTCGGCGCCTTCACGCTGCCCTGCGTCACCGCCGTGACAAGCGAGGTCTGCACCCAGAGCCCCGGATCGGCGGGCGATCCCAGGGCCACCACCTGCCGGCCCAGTTCTCCGCCCCCGGTCGGCGCGGCCAGGGCGGCAGCCTTTTCGGCCTCGGAGGTGGTGTCCAGCGCCGCCACCGACTGGCCGGTACCCATCGCCTCCAGCGACTGGGTCTCGACCGGCGGGGCGATCTCGGTCGCCAGGCCCGGGTCGGGCGGCGGCGCCTCGGCCTTCGGCTTCAGCAGCGCGCAGCCCGACAGGGACAGCGCCAGGACGGAAACAAGCATCACACGGGTCATCATGCCCTGACCTTAGTCCGCCGCCCGCCGCACGGCAACCGCCGCTTTCGCGCTTGTGCGGCCCCCCGCCTGACCCTACCTTTGATCCATGACCAGCGCCCCGCTCATCGACCCCTTCGCCCGCGCCATTTCCTACCTGCGGGTCTCGGTCACCGACCGCTGCGATTTCCGCTGCACCTATTGCATGGCGGAACACATGACCTTCCTGCCCAAGGCCGACCTGCTGACGCTTGAGGAACTGGACCGGCTGTGCAGCGCCTTCGTGCGCCTGGGGGTGCAGAAGCTGCGCATCACCGGGGGCGAACCCTTGGTCCGAAAGGGCATCCTGACCTTCTTCCAGGCGATGAGCCGGCACCTGCAATCGGGCGCGCTGAAAGAGCTGACGCTGACCACCAACGGCAGCCAGCTGGCGAAATTCGCGGCTCCCCTGGCCGATCTGGGGGTGCGGCGGATCAACGTCTCGCTGGATACGCTGGACGCCGCGAAATTCGCGCAGATCACCCGCTGGGGCCGCCTGCCCCAGGTGCTGGACGGGATCGAGGCCGCACAGACCGCCGGCCTGCGAGTGAAGATCAACGCCGTGGCGCTGCAAGGTTTCAACGAGGACGAGCAGTTCAGCCTGACCGAGTGGTGCGCCCGCCAGGGCCACGACCTGACCTGGATCGAGGTCATGCCGATGGGCGACATCGAACCCTCGCGGCTGGAGCAGTACTGGAGCCTCAAGGACCTGCGCCGGACCTACGAGGGCCGCTACACCCTGACCGACCTGGCCGACCGCACCGGCGGCCCTGCCCGCTATGTGCGGCTTGAGGAAACCGGCCAGAAGATCGGCTTCATCACGCCGCTGACCCACAATTTCTGCGAAAGCTGCAACCGGGTGCGGCTGACCTGCACCGGAGAGCTGTACATGTGCCTCGGCCAGGAGGACATGGCCGACCTGCGCGCGCCGCTGCGCGCCAGCCCCGACGATGCCGCCCTGGAAGCGGCGATCCGCGCCGCCATCGCGCGCAAGCCCAAGGGCCACGACTTCGACTATTCGCGCCAGGCCGTGCAGGGCCGGATGACCCGCCACATGAGCCACACCGGCGGCTGATCGCCCCGTTCTCCGATCGCCCTGCCCCCCGATCTCCCCGGCCCCCGTAGGATGGGCGATGCGCCCATCCTCCTGCCGATCCTCGGCCTACTTGGTCAGGATCAGCTTGCCCGCCCGGGTGATCCGCAGCGTATAGACCTGGCCGTCCAGCACGATCCGGGC
>JAGPCN010000360.1 GCA_018058035.1 Fuscovulum sp. | reverse complement strand
CCGCCGAGGAAGAGGCCGCGCTGCTGGCGCTTGCGCCCGAGGCGCTGGCCCGGGGGCATCTGATGCGGCTGGACGCCCTGCTGTGGGACGGTCGCCGCCCCGAGGCGCAGCGGATGCTGCCGCGGGTGTCCGAGGATTGGCAAAAGCTGGCCGCCGCCCGGCTGGCCCTGCGCGCCGAAGAGGCGGGCGTCGATGCGCTGGTGGCCGCCGTGCCCAAGGCGTTGCAGGGCGATCCGGGGCTGGCCTACGACCGCTTCGTCTACCGGATGCGCAAGGACAACTACGACGGCGCGGTGGAACTCTTGCTGGCCACCCCGCCCGGGGCCCTGGGCCGCCCCGAGGCCTGGGCCGAACGCCGCGCCACGCTGGCGCGCTGGCTGATCCGCCAGGACCGCCCGGCCGAGGCGCTGAAGGTCGCTGCCGGCCACGGCCTGGGCACGGGCGACGGCGCCAGCGCCTATGCAGACCTGGAATTCCTGGCGGGCTTCGTCGCGCTGCGTCGCCTGAACGATCCCGAAACCGCGCTGCGCCACTTCGGCCACCTGAAGGCCGGGGTGACCACGCCGATCAGTCTGGCGCGCGCCGACTACTGGCTGGGCCGCGCGCAGGAAGCGGCAGGCCGCAAGGACGAAGCCGCAAAGCACTACAAGGCCGCCGCCCGACACCAGACCGCCTACTACGGCCTGATGGCCGCCGAACGGCTGGGCCTGGCGCTGGACCCGTTCCTGCTGGACGACACCCGGCCCGCCGATTGGCGGCAGTCGGCCTTTGCCGGCTCTTCGGTGCTGGAAGCCGCGCGTCTGCTGGCACAGGCGGGTGACCGGACGCTGGCCAAGCGGTTCTTCCTGCACCTGGCCGAAAGCCTGGATGATACCGAACTGGCGCAACTGGCCGATCTGGCCTTGCAGATGAACGAACCCCACATCGCGGTGCTGACGGCCAAGGCCGCCGCGGAACGGGGCGTGATCATCCCGCGCGCCTATTACCCGGTGCCCGACATGGTGCCCGACGGGCTAAGCGTCAGCCGCGCGCTGGCACTGGCCATCGCCCGCCGGGAAAGCGAGTTCGACCCCGCCGCGCGGTCGCATGCCGATGCGCGCGGGCTGATGCAGGTGCTGCCCGCCACCGCCAAGACCGTCGCCGCCGACCTGGGGCTGGACTATGCGGCGGGCAAGCTCTTGTCCGACCCCGCCTTCAACGTGCAGGTCGGCGCGGGCTACCTGGCGAAGATGGTCGATGAATTCGGCCCCTCGATCGCGCTGGTGGCGTCGGGCTACAACGCCGGCCCCGGCCGCCCGCGGCGCTGGATCGGCGAATTCGGCGACCCCCGGCAGGCCGAGACCGACATCGTCGACTGGGTCGAGACCATCCCCTTCACCGAAACCCGCACCTATGTGATGCGGGTCGTCGAAGGCGTGGTGATCTACCGCGCCAAGCTGAAGGGCGCGGTCGGTCCGGTGCGGATCTCGGCCGAGTTGCGCGGCTAGGCGGACTTGCGGAACGCCATCCGGCGCGACTTGGGCATCTCGATCAGGGTCTCGATGTCGGCATCGTCGATCAGCCGGGTCAGGGCGGCGTCCGGGGCGGCCAGATAGCGCCCGCGCAGGTCCAGGACCACCGTGCCGCCCGCATCCATCGTCGCACGCATCAGGTCGACATAGTCGCCGATCGGATAGTGGAACCCGCAGGAGAAGAAACTGGTGACCAGGTCGCCCTTCACCTTCTCCATCGCTGCCGGGGCCTTGCGCGGGTTGACCAGCGTCAGGTCCGACGCCTTGAAGCCGTTCGCCATCAGGAAGGTCTTCGCCTCGGCCAGCGAGGCATAGCCGGCGCCCTGCTCGGACCAGAAATGATATTGCTCGGGCGTTTCCTCGATGTCGACCAGGATGGCGCGCAGGTCGAAGTCCTGCTTCAACAGCGCTTCGCTGATCGCGGCGCCGCAGCCGATGTCGACCACCTGGCGCGGCGCCAGCCCGCGCCGGTGAAGATAGCTGCGCACGGGGGCGTATTCCTCGGCGATGGTGTCGGCGATATCGGCAAAGATCGCCTCGCGCCGGGTGCGGACCTCTTCGTCCAGGATCGAGGGGTCGCCCGCCTCCCAGGCCAGCCGCGCGCGGCGGCTGACATGCCCGGTGCGCTGATAGCCCATCAGCATCATCCCGCGGTGCGAGATGACCGATCCGTCCAGCCGTGCCGCGGGTGCCGTCTGCGATGCAACCGCGCGATCCTTGCCGCCGGTCGTGACCCGTGTTCCGTCCATGCCTGCCTCGATCCTTGGTGTTCTTTTTGTGCAGACAGGCTAGCAGGTCGGGGGCCACGGGGGAATCCCCTGCGTGCGGGGCCCCGTTCAGGCCCCGAACTCAGGCCCCGAACTCAGGCCCGGTGATAGGGGCTGCCGGCCAGGATCGTCGCGGCGCGGTACAGCTGTTCGGCCAGCATGACCCGCACCAGCATGTGCGGCCAGACCATCGCGCCAAAGCTGATCGCAAGGTCGGCGCGGGCGCGCAGCGACGGGTCGATGCCGTCCGCCCCGCCGATGACAAAGGCCGCGTCCTGGCGGCCCGCGTCGCGCCAGCGCGCCAGTTGCGCCGCGAAATCGGGGCTGGAGAGGCTGCGGCCGCGTTCGTCCAGGATGCACAGGACGGCGCCCGCCGGGATCGCGCGGGCCAACAGGTCGGCCTCGGCGGCCATGCCGCCGCCGCGTCTGTCCTCGACCTCATGTTCGGTCACCGGACCCAGGCCCAGGGCGCGGCCGGTCTTGCCCAGCCGGTCCAGGTAGTCGTCGACCAACGCCCGCTCGGGGCCCGCCCGCAGGCGGCCGACGGCGCAGAGATGCAGCCGCATCAGCCCTGCGCGGGCCGCGGGGCCCCGGCCTGCCCGGCCGGCATCCACATCTTTTCCAGCTGGTAGAAGTCGCGCACTTCGGGGCGGAAGACGTGGACGATGACATCGCCTGCGTCGATCAGCACCCAGTCGCCGGTCTCCTTGCCCTCCATCTTCGCGCTCAGCCCGAAGGCCTGCTTCAGCCGGTCGGCCAGCTTTTCGCTGATCGCGGCCACCTGGCGGCTGGAGCGGCCCGAACAGATCACCATGTAGTCGGCCACGTCCGACC
>JAGPCN010000138.1 GCA_018058035.1 Fuscovulum sp. | reverse complement strand
TCGGGCCGGTCGGTCTGGGCGATGATCTCGGCCGCGGCGCCGGTGTCGTTCCTGCTGGGGCTGTTGACGATCCTGGTGACGGCGCTGGTGGCGGTTCCGCTGGGGATGATCGCCGGGCTGCGGCAGAACAGCCGGCTGGACTATGCGATCCTGGGCACTGCCGTGGCGCTGTGGGCGATCCCGGCCTATGTCGCGGGGCCGTTGCTGATGGTGCTGTTGCTGATGGTCCTGCCCGATGGGGCGGTGCCCTATGGCTGGGGCGGGTTGTTCAGCGTCAAGGTGATCCTGCCGCTGATCGTACTGTCGTTCCAACCCATCGCGCTGATCCTGCGCCAGACCCGCGCCGCGGTGATCGAGGTGATGACCGAGGATTACGTGCGCACGGCCCGCGCCAAGGGCGTGCCCGAACATGTGGTGGCGCTGCGCCACATCCTGCGGCCCGTGCTGACGCCGGTCGTCACGCAACTGGGGCTGATCATGATCACCATCGTCAACGGCGCGATCTTCGTCGAACTGGTCTTCGGCCTGCCGGGGCTGGGCCGGCTGACGGTGCAGGCGCTGGTGAACAACGACTATCCGGTGATCCTGGCGATCACGCTGATCGGATCATTCCTGGTGATGGCGTCGAACCTGCTGGTGGACCTGCTTTACCCGCTGTTGGACCCGCGCGCCGCGGATGCGAAGGGGGCGCGCTGAGATGGCGATGATCGACACCGACGACCGCCCGACCAGCCTGTGGCGCGATGCCTGGCGACGGCTGCGGCGCAACCGGCTGGCGGTGGCCGGGCTGGCCGTCATCGCGGCCCTGGTCTTCGTGGCGGCCTTTGGCCCCTGGCTGTCGCCCTATGATTTCCTGAGCCAGAACCTGGACATGCGCAACCAGCCGCCCTCGGGCACGCATTGGCTGGGCACCGATGACCTGGGGCGCGACGTGCTGTCCCGCCTGATCTATGGCGCGCGGACGGCGTTTCTGGTGGCCGTGGGCGTGACGGTGGTGGCGGTGGCGATCGGGGTGGTTCTGGGGGCCATTGCGGGCTTTTACGGCGGCTGGTTCGACCGCTTCGTGATGTGGTTCACCGACATCATCATGTCGGTGCCGCAACTGCTGCTGGTCGTTGTCATCAACGCCAGCCTGAAGCAGCCGATCAGCCTGTGGATGGAAGCGCGCTACATGGAGACGATGAATCCGCTGTATCGCAACACCCAGATCATCGACTTCGTGCTGGTCTTCGGGTCGATGGCGCTGATCACCTGGCCGCCCTATGCGCGGCTGGTCAGGGCGCAGGTGCTGTCGATCCGCAACCGTCCCTATGTGACCGCGGCGCGTGCCCTGGGGCTGACCAACCGACTGGTGCTGATGCGCTATGTGCTGCCGAATGCGATGGGGCCGCTGGTTGTGGCGGTCTCGGCGGGGCTGGGCACGGCCATGGTGCTGGAATCGGCGTTCAGTTTCCTGGGTGTGGGGGTGACGCCACCGACGCCCAGCTGGGGCAACATGATCTCCGATGGCCTGCGGGTCTGGACCAATTACCCGCACCTCTTGGCCGCGCCGGCGGCGGTGCTGGCGGTGGTGACGGTGGCCTTCAACTTCCTGGGCGACGGGCTGAACGACGCGCTGAACCCGAAGGGGCAGAAATGACGGCGCTGCTGGAGATCAAGGGCCTGACCATCGACATCGCGCGCGACACCGGGCCGGCGCGGGTGGTGGATGGCATCGACCTGACGGTGAACGAGGGCGAAAGCCTGGGCATCGTGGGCGAATCCGGCTGCGGCAAGTCGCTGACCATGCTGTCGCTGGTGGGGCTGTTGCCCAACCGCATCCGGGCGACGGGGGGGACGGCGCGCTTTGGCGGACGCGACCTGCTGAAGCTGTCGGCGGGTGAGTTGCGCAAGGTGCGCGGCGCCGAGATCGGCTTCATCTTCCAGGACCCGATGACCAGCCTGAACCCGGTGATCCGGGTGGGCGACCAGATCGCCGAGGCGCTGGTCTACCAGAAGGGCATGGGCAAGGCCGCCGCGCAGGCCCGCGCGGTGGAACTGCTGGCGCTGGTCGGCATCCCGGCGCCCGAAGAGCGCGCGCGGGCCTGGCCGCATGAACTGTCGGGCGGCATGCGGCAGCGGGTGATGATCGCGATGGGGCTGGCGGGGCATCCGAAGCTGTTGATCGCGGACGAACCGACCACGGCCCTGGACGTGACCATCCAGGCGCAGATCGTGGATCTGGTGCGCGAGTTGAAGGACCGGCTGAAGATGTCGGTGGTCTGGATCACCCATGACCTGGCGCTGATCGCCGGGCTGGCCGACCGGATTGCCGTCCTTTATGCGGGTACCGTGGTCGAGGACGCGCCGGTTCAGGCGATCTTCGACCGCCCGATGCATCCCTATACGCGGGCGCTGCTGGGGTCCTTGCCGACGCTGGCCGGGGCGGCGATGGAGCGGCTGCCCTCGATTCCCGGCACCCCGCCCGAGCCGGGGCGCAGGCCAGCGGGCTGCCCCTTCGCGCCGCGCTGCGCCTTGGCGCGGGCCGCATGCGGGCAGGCGGTGCCACGGCTGCAACCCGCGGGCGGCGATGCGCGCCACCGGGTGGCCTGCCCGGTGGTGCTGGAGGCGGCGGCATGAGCGTGCTTCTGGAAATCCGCGGCCTGTCGAAGCGGTTCGACCTGAAGCTGGGGGCCTTTGGCGAAAAGGCGGCCAGCGTACGGGCGCTGGACGACTTCACGCTGGATATCGTCGAGGGCGAGACGCTGAGCCTGGTGGGCGAAAGCGGCTGCGGCAAGTCCACGACCGGGTTCTGCATCCTGAACCTGCACCGGCCCAGTGGCGGGGCGGTGCGCTACAAGGGGCAGGATATTGCCGGGCTGGACGAGGACGCGATGCGCCCCCTGCGGCGTGATCTGCAGATCGTGTTCCAGGATCCCTACAGCACGCTGAACCCGCGCATGACGGTGGGCGAGGCGCTGGCCGAGCCGATCCTGTTCCACGGTCTTGCGACAAGGGCCGAGCTGCCCGCTCGGGTGGCGCAGTTGCTGGCCGACGTGGGCATGACGCCGCGCTTTGCCAATCGCTATCCGCACGAGTTGTCGGGCGGCCAGCGGCAGCGGGTGGCGATTGCGCGGGCGCTGGCCTGCCAGCCGCGCTTCATCGTCTGCGACGAGGCGATCTCGGCGCTGGATGTCTCGGTCCAGGCGCAGATCCTGAACCTGCTGATGGACCTGCAGGAAAAATACCGGCTGACCTATCTGTTCATCGCGCATGACCTGGCGGTGGTGCGCCACATCAGCGACCGGGTGGGGGTGATGTACCTGGGGCGGCTGGCGGAACTGGCCCCGGCGGCCACGCTGTTCGAGGGGCCGCTGCATCCCTACACGCGCGCGCTGTTGTCGGCGGTGCCCGAGGCGAACCCGCGCGCCCGCAGCGCGCGCCAGCGCCTCAGCGGCGAGGTGCCGTCACCCCTGAACCCGCCGCAGGGCTGCCGGTTCCACACCCGCTGCCCGATTGCGCGCGACACCTGCCGCGCCGCCGTGCCCGACTGGCGCGAGGTGGCGCCGGGCCACCATGTCGCCTGCCACGCCGTGGCCGGGCCGGATCGCATCAACTGGGAAGAACAGGCATGACCCTACCGATCGGCATCACCATGGGCGACCCGGCGGGGGTGGGCCCCGAGATCATCGTGAAGTCGCTGGCCGCGATGCCGGAAAAGGAGCGCGCGCAGTATCGCGTCTTCGGCAACCGCGAAAGCCTGGCGGCCGCAAAGGCGGTGCTGGGGGCGGACCTGGACCTGGCCTCGGTCGACCTGCATCACACCGAAATTCCCGGCGCCCCGTTGCCCTTCGGCCGGATGGACGAACGCGGCGGAGAGGCCTGTTTCCGCTTCATCGAAGCGGCGGTGCGGCAGGCGATGGCGGGGCAGATCGCCGGCATCGTGACGGCCCCGATCAACAAGGCCGCTCTGAACGCGGCGGGGCATCATTACGACGGCCATACGGGCATGCTGGCGCATCTGACGGGGGCGAAGTCCAGCTTCATGCTGCTGGCGTCCGAGCGGCTGAACGTCATCCATGTCTCGACCCATGTGTCGCTGCGCGGCGCCATCGACCGGGCCCAGCCCGAGCGTATCCTGGCGACCATCCGGGCGGGGCATGCGCATTTCCGGCGGCTGGGGATTACCCCGCGCATCGCGGTGGCCGGGCTGAACCCGCATTGCGGCGAGGGCGGGCTGTTCGGCGACGAGGACGACACCCGGATTGCCCCCGCCGTGGCGCAGGCGCGGGCCGAAGGGATGGACGTGCAGGGCCCGATCTCGGCCGACACGCTGTATTACCGGGCCGCCAACGGGGCCTTCGATCTGGTGGTGGCGCAATATCACGACCAGGGGCATATCCCGATCAAGCTGATCGCCTTTGACACGGCGGTCAACGTCAGCCTGGGCCTGCCGATCGACCGCTGCTCGGTCGATCATGGCACCGCCTTCGACATCGCCGGCAAGGGCCTTTCCGACAACACCAACCTGAACCATGCGCTGGCCTATGGTCGCCGCATGGCCGCCAGCCGGAGACCGGAATGACCGCGATCACGGGCGTCTATTGCGCCGCGACCACGCCCTTGCAGGCGGACCTGTCGCCCGACCTTGCCGCCTTCGCGGCGCATTGCCGGCGGCTTCTGGACGATGGCTGCGACGGCATCGCGCTATTGGGCACCACGGGCGAGGCCAATTCCTTTGCGCTGGCCGAGCGCCGGGCGATCCTCGAGGCGGGCGTCGCGGCCGTGGGGGCCGAAAGGCTGCTGCCGGGAACCGGGGTGAATGCCCTGCCCGAAACCATCGAGCTGACGCGGCATGCGCTGTCGCTGGGGGTGCGCCGCGTGGTGATGCTGCCGCCGAACTACTACAAGGGCGTCAGCGACGAGGGCCTGTTCCGCGCCTATGCGCAGGTCATCGAGACCTTGGGCGACAACCGACTGCAGGTGGTGCTCTACCACATCCCGCAGGTGTCCGGCGTGCCGATCAGCCATGACCTGATCGAGCGGCTGGTCACGGCCTTTCCGGGCGTGGTGGTGGGGATCAAGGATTCGGCCGGCAAGCTGGACAACATGCAGGCGATGATCGCCCGCTTCCCCGGATTTTCGGTGCTGGCCGGGGCCGATCCGCTGCTGCTGCCCTTGCGCCGGATGGGGGGCGCGGGCTGCATCACCGCCACCTCGAACCTGGTCGCCGACAGCCTGGCCGTGGTCCATCGCGGCGCGACCGACCCGGCGCAGGCCGCAGCGGTCGAGGCCGCGCAGGCCCGCATCAACGCCTTTCGCGACCTGTCGAATTCCTACGTCCAGATCCCTGCGATCAAGGCCATGGTCGCCTTTCGCACCGGCCAGGCGCTGTGGTGCCGCACCCGCCCGCCCCTGGTGCCGCTGGACGCAGGCCAGCTGGCCGACCTGAAATCCCGCCTTGCCGCCATCGGCGCCACCGTCAAGGACCTGACCGCATGACCGATTTCGCCCGCCCGCTTCGTCTTCACCAGCCCCGACGGGTCGAGTTCGGCAAGGGCACCGCGGCCGAGGTCGGGGCCTGGGCCACGGCGCAGGGGTTCCAGCGCATCCTGGTGCTGACGCAAGCGACGATGCGCCCGATGCTGGACCGGCTGGGGCTGCCGGGCCGGGTCGAGGTCTTTGACGGCGTGCGCCCCGAACCCGACACCGACAACCTTGATGCGGCGCTGGCAGCGGCGCGGGCGGCGGCGCCCGATCTGGTGGTGGGGTTCGGAGGTGGCTCGGTTATGGACCTGGCCAAGCTGGTCACCGTGCTGCGCGGCGACCAGGGGCTGGCCGAGGTGATCGGGCCGAACAAGGTGGCGGCGCGGCAGAACGCGCTGGCGCTGGTGCCGACCACCGCCGGCACCGGGTCCGAGGCCGGCATCCGCGCGCTGGTGACCGATGCCGCCACGCTGAACAAGGTGGCGGTGGAAAGCCCCTATCTCTTGGCCGACATGGTGGCGCTGGACCCCGACCTGACGATGTCGGTGCCGCCCGCGGTGACGGCGGCGACCGGGATCGACGCCATGGCGCATTGCGTCGAGGCCTTCACCAACCGCAAGGCGCATCCGCTGATCGACGGCTATGCGCGCATGGGCTTTGGCCTGGTCGCGCGCTACCTGCCGCGCGCTGTGGCCGATGGCGCGGACGCCGAGGCGCGGGCGGGCCTGTTGCTGGCGGCCTATTACGGCGGCATCTGCCTGGGGCCGGTCAACACGGCGGCGGGCCACGCGCTGGCCTACCCCTTGGGCACGCGGCTGAAGCTGCCGCATGGGCTGGCCAATGCGATCATCTTTCCCCATGTGCTGGCCTTCAACCAGCCGGTGGCGGCCGCAAAGACCGCCGAGATCGCGGAGGCCCTGGGGCTGGACGCCGGCGACCTGCTGGCCAGCGCCAGCGCCTGGTGCGCCCGGCTGGGGGTCAGGATGCGGCTTTCGGACCATGGCGCGCGGGAAACCGATCTTCCGGGTTGGGCGGCCGAGGCCCATGCGATCCGCCGGCTGATGGACAACAACCCGCGCGACATGACCGTCGCAGAGATCGAGGCGATCTACCGCGCGGCCTTCTAGCGCGACGACAGGTCCAGAAGCCGCCCCTCGAACAGGCGGTCACGCGACCCCATGACATGGCGGTGCATCGCCTCGCGCGCGGCTTCGGCGGCGCCGCGGCGGACCGCCTCGAAGATCGCGGTATGTTCGTCGAACACATGGTCCAGCCCGCCGCGCACGGTTTGCAACGACAGGCCGTGGAACTTCATGCCGACCGCGATGTGATCCTTCAGCGCGCGCAGCGAGGTTTCGAAGTACTGGTTGTTCGCCGCCGCGGTGATCGCCAGGTGAAAGCTGAAATCGGCATCCTCGCGGTGGCTGCGCCGCTCGGTCGCATCGCGCAGCAGTTGCAGGAACTTGGCGATCTCGGCCAGTTGCGCCGCGCTGCGGCGGGTGGCGGCCATGGCGGCGGCGGCGGGTTCGATGGTCAGGCGAAACTCGTAGCAGCGTTGCAGGTCGGCGATGGTCTCCAGCGGCTGGAACGCCAGCACGCGCTGTTCGACCGGGGCGGCGACATAGCTGCCCGAGCCCTGCCGGGATACGATCAGCCCTTCGTCGCGCAGCCGTTTCAGCGCGGCCCGGATCACCGGGCGCGAGACCTCGAACTGCCGGGCCAGGTCGTTCTCGCCGGGCAGGCGGGCGCCTTCGGAATAATCGCCCTCGACGATGGCGCGGCGGATGCGGTCATGCACCACATCGGCCAGAAGCATGGCGCGCGGCGCCTCCGACAACAGCGGGTCGGGGGCGGCCTTTGGGGGGGTGGGCAGGGTCATTGCAGGTCCCTTGGCGGTTGGGCGGCGCGCCACAGGCGCAGCAGGCTGTCGGGCGCGCCGAAGCCGCCCGATTTCGTCACCAGGACCGGGGCGTCGGGCCGGTCGGCGGCACGGCAGGCGGGCAGGCCCGGCTGGGCCTCGCCCAGGATGTGCAGCACTGCGATATCGGCGGCCTTTAGCAGCGCTGCGGCGGTTTCTCCGCCGGTCACCACCAGGCTGCCGCTGTTGGCGGCAAGCAGCGGCAGCGCGCCCTGCGCCAGCCGGCGCGCGACGGTGGCGCCATCGGTGGGGGGGCTGTCGGGCGCGGCAACGGCCTGCAGCAGGGCCGGGGCGCGGGCGGCGGGCGCCGCGCCATCGGGTGCGGCGATCCAGGCCGGCCCGCCGGCCCGGCGCAGCGCATCCACCTGCGCCAGCGTGATCGGATCGCGCGAGCCGATGACGAAGGACATCGGCGCCGGCAGGGCGGGCGGCGCCACCGCGGCGGCATCGGGGCACAGAAGGCGGGCCAGCGCGGCGGCAAGGCCGCGCGCGCCGACGAACAGTGCCCCCGGCGCGGCGGCCACGGCGCGGTCAAGATCGCCGTCGCTGGCGGCATCGGCCACCGTCAGGGTGCCCGGCAGGGCGCCCAGCCGGTCGGCCACCGCGATCGGTTCGGTCACGCCGGTCCCGACCAGCCGCCCGTCGCGCACTGTGCGGCCCTGATCGGGCACCGCCGGGCAGGCCAGGATGGCGGCGGGGTGCAGCACGCCGGCCAGCGCCGCCAGTTCGGCCCCGACATGGCCTTTCAACCGCGAGTCGATCTTTTTCAGCCACAGCAGGCCGGGCGGGGCGGCGGCCAGGATCGCCCGCGCGGCGGCCCCGGTGCGGGCCACGGCCTCGGCCTGGGGAATCTCGCGGCTGCCCAGATTGACGGCCAGCACCTGCGGCGCCTGCGCCAGCGCCTGCGGCAGGCCCGCAAGCGAGGTCGCGGCCAGCACCTTCAGCCCACGGCAGGCAAAGGGCGCCGCCGAATCCAGCGCCCCGGTCAGGTCGTCGGCGATGATCGCTGCCAAGAAGCCTGCCATGATTCCCGTCTCTTCCGGCGCCGATTGAAGGCCGAAAGATGTAAATCTGCAATGGATTTGTCATGCGGCCCGCGCAGAGCCGCCCGGCCCCTAGCCTTCGGCTTCGGCGGTTTCCGGCAGGCGGATGACGGTGACGCTGCACGGCGCCTCCGCCACCACCTGGCTGGAGACCGAGCCGAGATAGCGCCGCGTGGCGGAGTGGCCGCGGGCACCCATCAGGATGTGGTCGGCCTTGTTCTTGCTGGCGTGGTCGACGATGGCCTGGCCGGGATCGGGGTCTTCGAGGATGGTGAAGGTCAGCCGGTCCTCGGGCAATTCCAGCTCGGACGCCCAGGCCCGCAGCGCGACCAGGCGGGCGACGTGGATGTGTTCGCCGCTGTCGGTGGTGGTCTGGTCGATGCCGATGCGGGCCGTCTTGATGACGTTGACGCAGGCGACGCGGGCATCGGCTTGTGTCGCCAGCATGCGCTGCACCGACATGAGCAAGTGCAGGCTTAGCCGCTCCATCTCGGGCGAGAGGTCGACGGCGACCATCATCACCGGCGCCTTGTCGATCTGCGCGCTCATCCGCGGCGGAGGGGCGAAGCCCTTGATCTTGCGCATCTTCCGCCAGCGGCGGAAGACCGTCATCCGGCCATCGGGGGCGATCTTGCGGCCGCGTTCGGTCAGCCTGACCTGCTGGGGGTGCTGCAGGTCGAACAGCATCTGCGCGGCCGACTGGTAGCGTTTCGCTGGGTCCACCTCCAGCGCGCGCAGGATGATCTCTTGCAGCCATTCGGGGATCATCGGGTCGATCGCGCGCGGCGGCACCGGGTCGCGCCACAGCCGCTTGCGCACTCCCTTCAGCGTTTCGGGCTTGCCGAAGGGCATCTTTCCGGTGGCGCCTTCGTAGATCATCGCGCCAAGCGCAAACAGGTCGCTGCGCAGGTCGTCGCGGCGGCGCAGGTATTGTTCGGGGGCGATGTAGGGAAAGGTGCCCATCGGGATGGTGAATTCCTCGTCCAGCAGGTCGGGAAGTTCATCGTGGCGCGACAGGCCGAAGTCGATGCAGACCATCTCTCCGCTTGGGCGCTGAAGGAAATTGGCGGGCTTGAGGTCCAGGTGGATGACGTGCTGCTTGTGCAGTTCGTGGACGGCCTGCGCCATCCGGGCGGCGGTCTCGATCAGCGCCGAGATCGACAGCGGCGCGGTTTCAAACAAGGCCAGAAGCGAGGTGCCCTCGATCCGTTCGGTCACCACATAGGGCATGACGGCGAAATCGCCGACCGCGATCAGGCGGGGAAAATGGGGGCCGGACAGGCGCGGCAGGATCATCTGCTCGACCTCGAAGCCGACGATGGTCGGGGCGTCGTAGCCGTCCAGGATGGTGGGAACCTTCATCACCAGGGGCGTGCGGTATTTGGCGTGCGTCACGTCCCAGATGGTGGCGAAGCCGCCGGTGTGCAGGCATTCGCCCAGGGTAAAGCCGTCGATCTGAAGGCCGGTCTTCGGGCGCAGCATGGGTCAGACCCCCCAGTTCAGGCGCATGGCAAGGGATTCCGGCAAGCCGGCGGAGCGCAGCTTGGCGACGGTCTTCTGCACGTCATAGGGCACCCGGCGGAAGGTCAGCTCGTTGCGGTCGGTGTCGAGCATCGCATAGGCGGCCTGCGCCAGCCCGTCGCGCGGCTGGCCGACGGCGCCGATGACGGCCAGCCAGCGGCGGCTGCGGATCAAGGGCGCGGGCTGCCCGGCGGCAACCTTCTGCGCCTTGACGCGGCCGGCCATGTCGCAACTGTAAAGCGCGGGGATGTGGCGGTGGCCGACCAGGATGACGCGGGCCTGGCTGACGCGAAACGATGGCATCGCCGAGCTTTCGCTGCTGACGTAGATCCAGTCGGCGGGGTCGTTGGCCGAGGCGTGGACGAACAGGATATCGCCCTCGGCATGTGTCATCGGCAGGCCGGCCAGGAATTCGGTCTGGTCGGGCGACAACAGCTGGCGCGTCCAGTTGATCGCGCGCAGCGCGGTGACGTTCAGGTGTTCCGACTTGTTCGAGATGGCGCTGTCGTGGTTGCCCTTGATGCAGAAGGCGCCGGTGGCGACCAGTTCCCGCACGCGGTCGGTGCACCAGGCCGGGTCTGGGCCATAGCCGACCACGTCGCCCAGGATGCCGATCCGGTCCGATCCGCGCAGGGCAACGTCGGCCAGGACGGCCTCGAACGCCTCGCGGTTGGCGTGGATGTCGGTCAGGATCGCGATCCGCACGGGCGCCCCCCTCCTGGGGCCGTGTCACGTTAGGCGCGGGGCGCCGGGACGGCAAGTGGGTCAGGCGGTCGCATCGGCAGCCCGTGCGGCCGGGGCGATTCGCGGCACGGGGCCGGCCGTGGGGTCGCCCTGGGGTTGTAGTGGGGCCGCGACGGGCACCTTGGGGCAGGGCGCGGCGGGCCG
>JAGPCN010000137.1 GCA_018058035.1 Fuscovulum sp. | reverse complement strand
GGGGTCGGGCCTCTGCCTGGTGGCCCTTGGTGCGCCGCGGCAGGAACGGTTGGCGGCCCTGGGGCGGCAACTGGCGCCCGCGGTCGGCTTTGCCTCGGTCGGGGCGGGGGTGGATTTCCTGGCAGGCCACCAGCGCCGCGCGCCCCCTTGGGTGCGCGCCATCGCAATGGAGTGGCTGTGGCGCGCGCTGTCCGCGCCGCGCCGCCTGGTGCCGCGCTATGCCGCCTGCGCCGCAATCCTTCCGTCCGAAGCCCTGCGCGCCCTGCGCCAGCGGCAACACTAGCCCTATTTGTACTCGATCAACCCGCGCCGCCGCCCGCGCAGGCGGCCCAGCCAATAGCCCAGCACGCCCTGCGCCTCGGCCAGCTTGCCGACCACGCTGAACACCGCGGCCTCGGCCCCGGCGCGGCCCTCGGCCCGCCAGCGCCAGGCCAGCCGCGCGGCCTGCAGGGGCGAGGCCGCCAGGATCAGCCAGCCCAGCGGATGCAGCAGGGCCACCGCAAGCGTAGCCACCGGAACACCCACACCCCAGACCAGCGCGCGCCGCGTCTCGGCCCGCCAATGCCGTTCGGGGCCACGACCGTGCAGCGCCGCGCCTTCGGCAAAGGCGTGGCCGGCGCGACGGCTGCGCCGCCACCATTGGCCGAACCGCGTCATCGCGGCGTCGTGCAGCGTCATCTCGGCGTCGATCCGCCAGACCTGCCCGCCGGCGCGAGCCAGACGCAGACAGAGCTCGGGCTCTTCTCCGGCGATCAGATCCTCGCGGTAGCCGCCCACCGCGCGCAAGGCGGGCAGGCGCATCAGGGCATCGCCACCGCAGGCCCGGGCCTGGCCCACCGGCGTGTTCCATTCCCGGTCGGCCAGCCGGTTCCAGACCGAGGCCTCGGGATGCCGCTCGCGCCGCCGCCCGCAGACCACGACCGCCGCGGGGTGCGCCGCAAAGGCCGCCATCGCGGCCGGGATGAACCCGGGCCGCACTTCGCAATCGCCATCGACCAGCAGGACGAAGCCTTCCGCGCCCAGCCGTGCCAGGCCGGCGTTGCGCGCCCGCGCGGCGGTGAAGGGGCGGGCCATGTCCAGCGTCACCACTTCGGCCCCGGCCGCGCGGGCGGCGGCGACCGATCCATCGGTCGATCCGCTATCGACATAAACCACCCGGCGCACCTGACCGGCCAGCGAGGCCAGGCAGGCGACCAGCCGCGCGCCCTCGTTCCGGCCGATGACGACGGCATCGACGGGGGGCAGGCCGAAAGGGATTGAGGCATCGGTCATGGCCGCGACCATAGGCAACCCCGGCGCCGATTTCCACCGTCGGCCGCGACGCCTGGCAGGCCGCAAACCGTGGCGTGGGCTTCCTTTTCCCGGGCCGATCTGGTATCTGTCTGGCATCTGGGCGGGGGCCCGGACCTGCTGCGCCTTCGGCTTTCCCAAGGGGAAAAGCGCCGGGGCATGGCGCGTCCGGCGTCGTGCCGCTGCAAGGCGGGTGTGGTTTTCCAAAGTCGCCCCGGCGGGGCGGCCCGTCGCAGCAAAGGCCCTCTGGCACCATGGTCAGACACTATATATGGGGTCCCGATAGGGAACCGGGGGCGGATGAAGGGTTTATGCCGATGTCCGGCAAGGATCAGGGCGACCGACCGACCGACGCGCAGGCGCCCCGCGCGCCGCGCGTGGGCCTGTTCCGCCCGGGCCAGCCGACCCCGGTCGAACCCGTCACCCTGGACCAGCGCACCGGGCGCGAGATCTTTCTGGCGCCGATGTCGCTGGCGCCGTTCAACCCCACCCGGGTCTGGGAATCGATCTCCGAAATCGCGCCCGACCCTGACCGCCTGGCGCGAAACGGTCTGTTCGCGGATGCTGCACAAAGCCCGGTCACCGGCACCTTCAACATGCTGCGCACCCGCGTCCTGCAGGCGATGGCCGCCCGCAACTGGACACGGATCGCCGTCACCTCGCCCACCCATGGCTGCGGCAAGTCCTTTGTCGCCGCCAACCTGGCGCTGGCTCTGGCGCGGCTGCCGTCCTGTCGCACGGTGCTGATCGACCTGGAACTGCGCGCACCGCAGCTGGCGCACCTGTTCGGCCAGAAGGACGCCGCCCCGATCATCGAATTCCTGATGGGCGAGCAGCCGCTGGAAAGCCAATTCCGCCGCATCGGCCGCAACCTGGCGCTGGCGCTGAACGGCGCCCCGGTGCCGCGCGCCTCGGAACTGATCCAGGACCCCGAGTTTCCCAATGCGCTTGGCTCGCTGCGCGACCTGCTGCAACCCGATGTGGTGATCTTCGACACGCCGCCCGCGCTGGCTTCGGACGACGTGCTGTCGCTGGCCTCGGAGATCGACGCCGCGATCCTGGTGACCGATGGCACCCGCACCACGCCCGAGGATATCCGCGCCTGCGAACGCCTGTTCAAGGACCGGCTGCCGATCCTGGGCACCGTGCTGAACCGGGCACAGGACCGCGCGCTGGACCGCTACGCCTATGGGGCAAGGGGCTAGGCCATGGGACAGATCCAGACCCTTGAAGACCTGCTGAACTTTCTGGTCCGCCGGCGCTGGCTGATCGCCGCGGTGGCGGTGCTGGGCATCCTGGTCTCGGCGATCTACGCCAAGTCCCGCCCCGACACCTACGAAGCCTCGGCCGTGATCGAGGTGCAGGCCAGCCAGGTCGGGGGCGACCCCGGCACCTCGGGGTCGGCGCAACTGTTGCAGACCATCGAGCAACGCCTGACCACCCGCGACAACCTGCTGGAGGTGATCGACCGGCACGACCTCTATGCCGGGCTGGCCGCGCTGTCGCCGGACGAACGCGCGGCCCTTCTGCGCCGCAACGTCACCTTCCAGGCGATCGCGGCGGCCGGCAATGCGCCCTATGCGCCGGCCACCCAGATATCGGCCATCATCATCACCGCGCACGACGGCGACCCGGCGCTGGCCGCCCGCATCGCCAACGACTTTGCCCAGGGCGTGCTGGACATGTCGGCCTCGGGCAAGCTGCAGGAGGCGCGCGATGCGCTGGCCTTCTATGCCGGCGAATCCGCCCGGCTGACGGCGCAGATCGCCAGCGTCGAGGCCGAGGTAGCCGCCTACAAGAACGCCAACGCCGCGGCCCTGCCGGGCGTGGCCGACGCGCAGCGTGACGAACTGGTCAGCCTGGAAACCGAGATGCGGGCGCTGGACCAGCAGCTGGTCGCCCTGCTGGAAGAACAGCGCCAGCTGTCTTCGGCCGGGACCCTGCGCGCCACCGAACAGCGCCGTCTGCAAGAGATCGAGGCGCAGGTTGCGGTTCTGGTGGAACAGAAAAGCGCCCTGACCACCCGGCGCGACGACCTGTCCGCCGCCATCGCCCGCCTGCCCGAGGTGGAACGCGCGCTGTCCGGCTATCAGCGCCAGCTGGACCAGCTGCAAGGCAGCCTGGACGTGGTTACCACCCGCCTGGCCGAGGCCGAGACCGAGGCCAAGCTGACCGAACGCCAGCAGGGCGAACGCTTTGCCCTGCTGGACCGCGCGATGACGCCGGAAAACCCCATCGGCTCGGGCGGCAAGAAGCTGTTCGTGGCGGGCAGCATCGCCAGCCTTCTGGCGGCGGTTGCCCTGGCCTTCGCGCTGGACCTGATGTCGCCGGTCGTCCGCACCTCGGCCCAGATGGAACGTCAGCTGGGCCTGCGCCCGATCGTGGCGATCCCCGAGATCGACCTGCCCGGCCGGCAGCGCCGCGGGTCTGGCCCCAAGCTGGGCGACATGCGGCAGAAGATGCTGGCCCTGCCGCGGGTCGTGCTGGTCTGCACGGCCATGACGGCCGTCCTGTTCGTCGCCGCCGCCCTCAGCTGAGGGCGGCCACCGCGATCAGTACCCGGTGCCCTTCAGCACCACGCCGACCGTCCGCGCCAGGATGCGCAGGTCGGTCATCATCGACAGCTCGGCCTCGTAGGCGGCGTCGAATTCGGCCCTTGCCTCGAAGGTGGTCTTGTTTCGGCCCGCGGTCTGCCAATAGCCGGTGATGCCGGGGCGCAGGCGGTAATAGGCCTCGCCCGGGTAGATCGACTGCTGGTTCAGCATCATCGGGCGCGGGCCGACCAGGCTCATGTCGCCGGTCAGCACGTTCCACAACTGCGGCAGCTCGTCCAGGCTGGAGCGGCGCAGGAACTGGCCAAAGCGGGTGACGCGCGGGTCGTCCTTGAGCTTTTGCGTGCTGTCCCACTCGGCCCGGGCGGCAGGGTTTTCGGCCAGGTGGGCCTCCATCCGCTCGTCGGCGTCGTTGACCATGCTGCGCAGCTTCCACATGCGGAACGGCTTGCCGCCGCGCCCCACGCGCACCTGGGAATAGAACGGGCGCCCGCCTTCGTGCGCGACGCCGATCGCCAGCACCGCGACGATGGGCAGCACGACAGGCGCGGCCGCCAGGATGGCCGCGATGTCCAAGAGACGCTTGATGCCGGCGCGGTAAACGCCACCGCCGCGTCGCGTCGGGCGCGGAGCCGGTTCGGACCGGATGTCAGACGGCGGCTCGGTCAGCGACCGGACAGCCGAAACCTGGCCCGGAAACTTGGGAAGGCTGATTGTCATTGTCAGCGCCCTGCCAACAAAGCCGGACGAAAACTTGTGCAAGTCCAAAGCGCAACGGCATAAGTCGTTGCGCCGCAGTCATCTTTCTTGCGCTCTCGGCAGCACATTGCATGTACTCGAATAGAACGCCCCCATTTGCATTTTATCCTTTGCACTCGGGGCTTGACCATGGGTCACGGCGGGCGTTCACCACAATTACGCCACGTTCTGACAGAATTCTCGCCACATATCCTGACCGATGGTTAACGCCCGGGGGTGATATCAACCCTGGATTGCGTTATGCTCAGAAGGCTCCGCAGGGGTGGAGCGAATGATTCGACTCTGACCCTGTTGGCAGAACGCGGACGCCACAAGGGAAAGCAGAGATCCAGTTGCATTGTGCAATCGGTTGTTGTTTCCAATGCAGAAACAGCAGGCGCCTAGCTGACCCGCGCCACGCTGCGCATCGCATGGGCCAGAAAGGCCAGCACGCCGCAGCAGCCCGACAGCGCATAGACCAGCAGGGCCAGGACCGGCGGATGCCCCGACAGCAGCGACAGGGGAAGGCTGGCGACCCCCGCAAGGACGGCAGACAGGACGATACCGGGCAGCAAGGCTTCCTCCCGCAATGCTCCTCTGGGTTGATACTGTGCGTGCGCACAAATCATTTCCAGCCTGAAATGCAGGATTCCCGATCAATCGTTAATTTTTCGGAAACAACCGACGGCTTCCGGTCCGGTCAGCGGCGCGCGCTCGCCTATTCCTTGAGGATACCGGCAAGATATCGCCCATAGGTGTTCTTCTGGAACAGTCGCGCCCGCGCCGCCAGCGCCTCGCGGCCGATCCAGCCCTGGCGAAAGGCGATCTCGTCGGGGCAGCCGACCTGCAGGCCCTGGCGTTCCTCAAGCGTGCGGACAAAGTTGCCGGCGTCCAGCAGGCTGCCATGGGTCCCGGTGTCCAGCCAGGCAAAGCCGCGGCCCATCCGTTCGACCGACAGGCTGCCTTCGGCGCGGTAGCATTCCAGGAGGTCGGTGATCTCAAGCTCGCCCCGGTCCGAGGGCTTGATCTGCCGCGCCAGGTCGGGGGCGCGGGCGTCCAGGTAGTAAAGCCCGGTCACGGCGAAATGCGACGGCGGATGCTTGGGCTTTTCCACGATGCCGCGCACCCGGCCTTCGTCATCGAAATCGACCACGCCATAGCGTTCCGGGTCGGCGACGTGATAGCCAAAGACCGTGCCGCCCGTGGGCCGCGCATCGGCGATGGCCAGCATCTCGGACAGGCCGTGACCGAAAAAGATGTTGTCGCCCAGCACCATCGCCGAAGGCGCGTCGGCCAGGAAATCCTCGGCCAGAAGGTAGGCCTGTGCCAGCCCGTCAGGTTTCGGCTGCACGATCCAGGTCAGCGACAGGCCCCATTGCCCGCCGTCGCCCAGCAGGCGCTGGAACTGCGGCTGGTCCTCTGGGGTGGTGATGACGGCGATCTCGCGGATGCCGCCCAGCATCAGCACCGACAGCGGATAGTAGACCATCGGCTTGTCGTAGACCGGCAACAGCTGCTTCGACACGCCCATGGTGATCGGCCAGAGCCGGGTTCCCGATCCGCCCGCCAGGATGATGCCCTTCCGCGTCGTCATGCCGTCAACTCCTGCAAGATGTCGTCGAGGCCCGCGCGCCAGTCGGGCCGGGCTATACCGAAGGCGGCCGCAAGGGCCGAACAGTCCAGCCGCGAATTCGCCGGACGGCGCGCGGGCGTGGGATAGGCGCTGGTCGGGATGTCGTTGATCGTGCAGGACAACCCGGCCCGCGCCATGATCTCGCGGGCGAAATCGGCCCAGCTGGTGTCGGGCGCGCCCGAGAAATGATGCGTGCCGCCCGCCGCACCGCCGACCATGGCGCGGGCGGCCACGAACAGTGCATCGGCGATGGCCGCGGCGGGGGTGGGGCCGCCGACCTGGTCGGCCACGACGTTCAGGCTGTCGCGTTCGCGGCCCAGACGCAGCATCGTCTTGACGAAGTTCGCGCCATGCGCCGAGACCACCCAGCTGGTCCGCAGGATCAGCGCCCGCGCCCCGCTGTCGCGCACGCCGATTTCTCCGGCCAGCTTACTGCGGCCATAGGCGCCCAGCGGGTCGGTCGGGTCGTCGGGGCGAAAGGGGCGGTCGCCCGCGCCGTCAAAGACATAGTCGGTCGAGATGTGCAGGAACGGCAAGCCTTTCGCCGCACAGGCCCGGGCGATGGCCGCGGGGGCTTCGCCGTTGACAACGGTCGCGGCGGCCTCTTCGGTCTCGGCCCGGTCGACGGCGGTCCAGGCGGCGGCGTTGATCACCGCGTCGCAATCGCCCACCTGCGCGGCACAGGCGGCGGGGTCCGACAGGTCGGCCCGGTCGCGGCCCAGGAACCGCGCCGTCACCCCGGCGGGCAGGCGACGCGCCAGTTCGGTCGCCACCTGGCCCGTCTGCCCGAACACCAGAATCCTCATGCCCCTGCTCTCCTTCCGCCAACCCGCGCCGTCACCCCGGCAAAGACATGCGCCGACATGCTACTTGCCCGCAACCCGATAGACGATCAGCCCGAGGAATTCCTTCAGCGCCACGTCGGCATCCTGCAGGTGGTCGTCCAGCCGCCATTCCAGCCGCAGCGCCTGCCCGCCCGACCGGAAATCGACCGGCCAGGGCACGATCCCGGTCCAGCCGTTGCGCTGAAACGTCTCGACCGCGCGCGGCATGTGCCAGGCCGAGGTGACCAGAACCCAGGTCTGCCCCGGCTGCGGCTGCACCAGATCGCGCGTGAAGATCGCGTTCTCGGACGTGTTGCGCGACCGCTCCTCCAGCACAATCTGGCCTTCGGGCACACCCAGAGACCGCCAGATCGCGGCCGTCATCTGCGAGGGCACCTGCGTCGCATCGCTGTAGACCAGGCTGGCCATCCCGCCGGTAAAGACCAGCTTGGCCTGCGGGAACCGCCGCGCCAGGGCGGCACCTTCGGTCACCCGCTCGCCGGCCTCGTTCAGGCCGGGCAAGCCCCAGCGGACAAAGGCGCCGGTATCCTCGGCCCCGCCCAGGACAATGATGCCATCCACCTGCGCGGGCAGGGCGGGGGCGGCGGGATACTGCCGCTCCAGCAGACGCAACAGCGGGGTTGCCAGCGGAAAGGCCGTCAGCGCCAGAACCATTACCAGCGTCACCGAGGCCAGCCTTTGCGCCGCCCGCGCCCGCCCCAGCCCGCCCGCGATAATCGCCGCCGCCAACAGCAGGATGAACCAGGTTTCCACCCGGGCCAGCATCCCGACCGTCTTGGACGCGATGAAGAACAGGCTGTCCATGCCGCGTCAGCCCTTGCCCAGCCTTTCGCCCACCCCCTTGCGGTCCAGCAGCGGGCGCCACCAGGCTTCATTGTCCAGATACCAGCGGACGGTGCGGCGCAGCCCCTCTTCGACCGTGACGCTTGGCCGCCAGCCCAGTTCCTGACGGATGCGGCTGGGGTCGATGGCATAGCGCGCGTCATGGCCGGGCCGGTCGGTGACGAAGGTGATCTGGTCGGCGTAGGGCGTGGCCTTGGGCGCCATCTCGTCCAGAAGGGCGCAGATGGTGCGGACGATGTCGATGTTGCGCCGCTCGTTCTCGCCGCCGATGTTGTAGCTGCGGCCGACCGCGCCCTTCTGCATCGCCAGCAGCAGCGCGTCGGCGTGATCCTCGACGTAAAGCCAGTCGCGCACGTTCTCGCCCTTGCCATAGACCGGGATCGGGCGCCCGTGCAGGGCGTTCAGGATGACGACCGGGATCAGCTTTTCGGGAAAGTGATAGGGCCCGTAGTTGTTCGAGCAGTTGGTCAGCACCACCGGCAGGCCGTAGGTTTCGTGCCAGGCGCGCACCAGATGGTCCGAGGCCGCCTTGGACGCCGAATAGGGACTGCGCGGGTCGTAGGGCGTTTCCTCGGTGAACTGGCCGGTCTCGCCCAGGCTGCCAAAGACCTCGTCGGTCGAGATGTGGTGAAAGCGGAACCCTTCGGGCCGGCCCTGCTGTTGCCAATAGGCGCGGGTGGCTTCAAGCATGTTGAAGGTGCCGGTGATGTTCGTCTCGATGAAGTCGGACGGCCCGTCGATGCTGCGGTCGACGTGGCTTTCGGCGGCCAGGTGCATCACCGCATCGGGGCGGTGGGTGGCAAGGATGCCGTCCAGGCTGGCGCGGTCGCGGATGTCGGCGTGTTCGAAACTGTAAAGGTTCGACTGCGCCACCGGGGCCACGTTGGCCTCGCACGCGGCATAGGTCATCGCGTCCAGGTTCACCACCTCGTGCCCGCGCGACACCGCCAGCCGCACCACGGCGCTGCCGATGAAGCCCATCCCCCCCGTCACCAGCAGCTTCATTCCGCGGCCTCCCAGCGGAAGGGGCGCGGGGCATCGGCCAGAAGCGGGGCCTTGGCGTCCTTGTCCGACAGGATCGGCGTCACCGCGCCCCAGTCGATGCCGATCTGCGGGTCATCCCAGCGGACGGCGCCATCGCAGTCGGGGGCGTAGACGTCGCTGCACTTGTACTGCACCTCGACATCGTCGGTCAGGGTGACAAAGCCATGCAGGAAGCCCTTGGGGATCAGCAACTGGCGCCCGTTCTCGGCCGACAATTCCACCGCCACCCATTTCGCGAAGGTGGGAGAGCCGTCGCGGAAATCGACCGCCACGTCCAGGATGGTGCCGCGCGAACAGCGCACCAGCTTGTCCTGGGCCCGCGGCGGGCGCTGGTAGTGCAGGCCCCGCAGGGTGCCCTTGGCGGCGCTGAACGACTGGTTGTCCTGCACCCAGGGCATGGTCAGCCCGGCCTCGGCCATGCGGGTGGCCGAGAAGGTCTCCATGAACCAGCCGCGGCTGTCGCCAAAGCGGCGGGGGGTCAGGATCAGCACGCCGGGAAGGGATGTCTGGTCGATCTGCATGGCGATGAGTCTTTGTGAAATGATGTTCGGGCAGCGGCATAGCGCAGCTTGGCGGCCGATCCTAGGGATTACCGCATCAGCAGGCCGAAGGCCGGCCAGGTGGCCCAAAGGACGCCCGTAGCCAGCACCGCCGCCAGCGCGATCATCGCGCCGTCGTGCCGCCCGTCCCAGACGCCATGGCGTCGTGCCAGCCGCACGATCAGCGGATAGGTCGCCACCCCGGCCAATCCCTGCCCCGCCAGCGCGCCGCCCATGCCGCCGAAATGCGCACCCAGCAGAAAGGCCACCGTCTGCGCCGTGGCCCGCAGCGCGATCAGCACGAAGTAGCCGCGCCCGTCGCCCGCGGCCAGCGCCGACTGGTCGTACGTCATCCCCGGAATGCCCGGCATCTGCACCAGCGCCACCGCCGTCACGATGGCCCCCGCCGCCAGGTAGCGGTCGTCGTAAAGGAACTGCACCAAGGGCTCTCCGGCCAGCGCCACCGCCGCCAGCGCCAGCAGGACGCCCGCGGTCAGGCCCCAGCGGGCACGCTCCAGCCGCCGGGTGCCCTGCCCCTCGGCCCGCGCGCGATAGAGCGGGATCATCACCCGCGCCACCACCGCCCCCGCCATCAGCGCGGGAAACGAGGCCAGGAAATAGCCGATGTTGTAAAGGCCCAACTCCTGAAGGCTCAGGTAGCCGCCCAGAATGGCCTTGTCGCCCTGCGCCATCAGGAACCCGCAGACCGTCGACAGGAAGATCCACTTGCCGAAATGGATCAGCTCGCCCGCCGCCGCCGCCTCCCAGCGAAAGCGGTTCACCGGGCCGGGCAGCCCCGCCCAGGTCAGCGCCAGCTTGGCCAGCGATCCGATCAGCGCGCCCACCACCAGCGCCCAGACCGAAGGCCAGACCGACGCCAGCGCCACCATCGCCGCAATCCCGATCACCTGCGCGGCCAGGTCCAGCGCCGTCAGCCGCCCCAAGAGCAGATGGCGGTTCGCGGTGTCGATCCGCGTCGGGTTGAACCCCGCGATCAACAGCGTCAGCCCCGCCACCGGCAACAGCTGGCGCAACTCGGGCGCCTGCCACAGCGCCGCCAGAGGCACCGACAGGGCCGCCGCCAGCAGACACAACAGCCCCCCGCGCAGGGCGTTGATCGTCCAGGCGGTGTCCAGAAAGGCCGGGTCGTCGCCGCGCGGGGATCGGCTGATCGCCGGTCCGACGCCGGTGTCGGAAAACATCTGCAACCCCACCAGCACCACCGAGACCAGCGCCATCAGGCCGAAGGCCTCGGGGAACAACAGCCGCGTCAGCACCAGGTTGGATGCCAGCCGCAAGCCCTGCGCAATGACGAAGGACCCCGCCGTCAGCGCCGACCCGCGCAGCGCGCGGC